>NZ_CAWNHY010000166.1:0-30805 GCF_963874335.1 Vibrio sp. V10_P2A27P122
CCTCAAGAAGCGGCGTCAGAGCCTGTTGCTCAAGAAAGTTTTGAAGCGATTGACGAGCAAGCCTTGCCTGAATTCGATGAAGAAGATGCACTTGCTTCAATTAACGAATCAGCACTAGAAACAGATCAACAGCCGCTTTTAGAAGATGATGACGCAGACCAATTGCAGAGTGTTTCAAAACAGGAGTTCGATGAGAAAGCCTTAAAAGATTGGCTAGATGAGGAAAGTGTATCTTCTGCGCCATTCTCTTTTGATCGACCATTAGATGCTCGTACCATTGATAGTGCTGGTATGAATATTGATGCAATGTTAGAGGTAGGCGGTGAAGATTGGAACGGTTTTAATTTAACGCCAGATCAACAAGCTTCCATCCCAGATGACGTGCCTGAAGAAGAGCTTGCCGTTTGGAACGATGAGATCCAAACCGACGAGCCTCAAATTCTTGATGAAAACTGGGGAATTCAAGATGAACTCGATGATTTTGAAGCCCAAAAGAGCCAGTACATGACCATCGATGAGCTAATGGCTCAAGTTGAGGGTGAAGAGGGGATCAGCCCTGAAGATGAAGAACTCAAGTTAGATGTTGGTTTAAGTGAATTTCCGGATGTGATTGGTGACATTGGTGATATCGATGTAGACAATAACTCTGAGGCGGCGGGTAAGCTTGACCTCGCCAAAATTTACATCGAGATGAACGATGATAAAGGGGCGATAAAACTGTTAGAGGAAGCCATTGTTGATGGTAGTGATGATATTCGACGAGAAGCGAAATCCTTGATTGACAGCATTAATCGCCGAGCTTAAAAACAAACGAGGCCGTGAATATACGGCCTCGTTGTTATTGAATAGCCTTTTCTGACTTGCAGATGACCTGAACTTCACATTGAAAGTTGTCGGGGGTAGATGGCTTGTCGATTAGAATTTTTTTTTGATTGCGATTATACTGCCCGACCCATTTTCAAAGAGAATCAGATGATGAGAATCGCTTTAGGTATTGAGTACAATGGTTCTCAATACTATGGTTGGCAGCGACAACGTGACGTTAAAAGTGTCCAAGAAGAATTAGAAAAAGCACTCACAGTTGTGGCGAACCATCCGGTTGAAGTATTGTGTGCGGGGCGCACCGATGCAGGGGTTCACGGCACAGGGCAGGTGATACATTTTGATACTACGGCTTGCCGAAAAATGGTCGCTTGGACAATGGGTGTCAATGCTCATTTACCAAAAGATATCGCTGTTCGTTGGGCAACTGAGGTTTCAAGCGATTTTCACGCTCGCTTTTCGGCTACAGCACGCCGTTATCGCTACATCATTTATAATCATGCTTATCGCCCTGGCATATTATCTTCAGGTGTCAGTCATTATCATGGCGATTTAGACGTTGAGAAAATGCAGCAAGCAGGGCAGCTTTTATTGGGCGAAAATGATTTCACCTCTTTTCGCGCTGTGCATTGTCAATCGAATAGTCCTTGGCGAAACGTCATGCATTTGAATGTGACTCGGCATGGCAACTATGTCGTCATCGACATTAAAGCAAATGCTTTTGTCCATCATATGGTGCGAAATATTACCGGTAGCCTCATCGTTGTCGGCCGGGGTGAGCAGCCTCCCGAATGGATAAAATGGTTGCTTGAAGCCAAAGATAGAAAACTGGCGGGTGCAACAGCCAAAGCGGAAGGATTATATTTGGTTGCTGTTGATTATCCAGAAGAATTTTCTTTACCAAAAGAGTCGCTTGGGCCGCTATTTTTAGCTGATAATTTGAACTAATAACGCGTAAAGTGTCCAAAACAGAGTCGTGACGTGTGTGAAAATGACAGCCAGAAAATAGGTACAACCAGTTTTTTGTCTACACTAAGCATTTTATATGTTTTAATCCTCACGCATAAATCCCAAATTTGTATCTTTCGCAATCACGCGAGAGAGTTAAGAGTAAAGGTCTTCCATGAGTTGGCTTGAAAAGATTTTAGAAAAAAGCAATATCGTAACTTCGCGTAAAGCATCCATCCCTGAAGGGGTTTGGACTAAATGTACTTCTTGTGAGCAAGTGTTATATCACGCTGAGCTTGAGCGTAACTTGGAAGTGTGCCCTAAATGTGATCATCACATGCGCATGAAAGCACGTCGCCGCTTAGAGACTTTTCTTGATGAACAGAATCGTGTCGAGATTGGTGACGAGTTAGAGCCGCAGGATAAACTCAAGTTTAAAGACTCAAAACGTTATAAAGAACGCCTTTCAGCCGCTCAAAAAAGCAGTGGTGAGAAAGACGCTCTTGTGGTGATGCAAGGCGAACTATTGGGTATGCCTTTGGTTGCTTGTGCTTTTGAGTTTTCTTTCATGGGTGGTTCAATGGGGTCTGTAGTTGGTGCGCGTTTCGTACGAGCTGTTGATGCCGCTATAGAAAACAACTGTGGTTTGGTCTGCTTTTCTGCCAGTGGCGGCGCGCGTATGCAAGAAGCGTTAATGTCATTGATGCAGATGGCAAAAACCAGTGCGGCGCTTGAACGTTTATCAAGCAAAGGCTTACCTTATATCTCAGTGATGACGGACCCTACCATGGGTGGCGTATCGGCAAGTTTAGCGATGCTTGGTGACATCAATATTGGTGAACCTAAAGCACTGATTGGTTTTGCAGGTCGTCGAGTTATCGAACAAACGGTACGTGAAGATCTACCTGAAGGTTTCCAACGCAGCGAATTCCTAATTGAGCATGGTGCGATTGATATGATTGTCGATCGCCGTGAAATGCGTCAACGCGTAGGTGGATTGATCGCTAAATTGACCAATCACAGCTCACCATTGGTCGTTTCTGTTGACGATTCACCGACTGAACCTGATTACGCTGTACCAGAAGCGCACGAAAAAGGGTAAAGTAGGCACTAACACACTAACTGCTTAATGGTTATAAACGTTAGATGACTCAAAACCTTATCCCACAAGCCACATCCTCTCTTGCGATGTGGCTTGATTATTTAGCGAATATTCATACCTCCGCTATCGACCTTGGCTTGGATCGTGTTCAAGCTGTGGCTCAAAAAGCGAATCTTATTAAACCTGCACCTACCGTAATCACCGTGGCTGGAACGAATGGCAAAGGCTCGACCTGTGCATTGATGGAAGCCATTTTATTGGATGCAGGTTATCGCGTGGGCGTTTATAGCTCACCTCATCTTATCCGTTATAACGAACGCGTGCGTATTAATGCGCTTGAGCTCAGCGATGAACAGCATACGCAAGCCTTCGCTTTTGTTGAAGCGCAACGGGGTGACATCAGTTTAAGCCTATTTGAGTTCGGTACATTGGCGGCGCTGCGTTTATTTCAAACGCAAGCGGTGGATGTCATTTTATTGGAAGTTGGGCTAGGTGGCCGACTTGATGCGACCAATATCGTGGATCACGATGTTTCTGTGATCACCAGCTTGGCGATTGATCACGTGGATTGGCTCGGCGATGACATCAATGTTATTGGCTATGAGAAAGCGGGGATTTATCGCGCAGGTAAACCCGCCATTTGCGGCCAGCCTAAGCCACCACCAACGGTTGCAGCGCATGCCGATGATATTGGTGCGGAGATGTACCAAGTCGGTATTCAGTTTTCCTATGAACTGGCCTCTGAAACAACGTGGAATTGGCGAAGTGGTCCATTTGAGTTATCTGATTTACCGCTCCCTCGCTTGCCCTTGCCTAATGCGGCTACGGCATTAATGGCACTCGGCTGCTCCGGTTTGGTTGTGAGTGATGTCAATATCGTCAATGGGCTTAGCAACGCAACACTTGCTGGGCGGATGCAAAAAATCAGTGATAGCCCAGAAATCATTCTTGATGTTGCACATAATCCCCATTCGGCCGAATATTTGGTGGCGCAGCTCAAACAGCGTTACGCACACAAAAAGGTCCATGTGGTGATTGGCATGCTGCATGATAAAGATGTGAAGGCCACGCTTCATCAACTGAAATCAATCGCTAACGTTTGGTATCCTGCTTCATTAAGTGGCCCTAGAGCCGCGCAAGCGAATGAACTGTGTCAGTACCTTGAGCCTGGCGTTAAACCGTTTGCTAGCCCAGTCAGCGCTTTTGAAGCCGCGATGACACAAGCCGATAGCAATGATGTCATTATCGTGGTTGGGTCGTTTCATACTGTGGGTGAAGTATTAGAGCACTGGCAGAACAAAGGAGTATAAATGGCAAGTAAGTTTCAGAGCCGCTTGGTAGGAACAATTATATTGGTGGCGATAGGGGTGATCGTTTTGCCTGATGTATTGGATGGTAAAAAGACCCACTACAAAGAAGATATCGCCAGCATTCCAATTAAGCCTGAATTAGACAGCGAAGTTGAGAAGTTTGAAATTCTCGACCCCGTTGAAGATCAAGTCGCGTTGCCCGATTCGCCTGTTGAAGTGATCGCACAAACTAACCAGAGCGACGCAGCAACGCAGAGCAAGCCACTCGCTGTGAAAGTGAAAGAAACGGCGGAAAGAAATGATTACCAAGATAGCGCTTGGCTCATTCAGTTGATGGCATTAAAGAATGCCGAAAACGCAAAAACCGTGGTTAAAGATCTGCAAAAACGGGGTTATCAAGCTCATACTAAGCAAGAAAATGGCTTCACTCGGATCATTATTGGCCCAGATGTTTCCAAAACCAAGCTTGAGCGTCAACTCTTAGAACTGGAAAAAATTACCGGTGCAAAAGGTCAATTGCTCAAATTTAAACCACTAAACCCATAAGAAAACGTTTGCGTCGCGTTTTTTTCTGTTAAAATGCGCGCCAACTTAAGATGTAGAACTCATGAATTGGTTAGATATTGTCATTTTAAGTGTGATCGGCCTATCGGCATTGATCAGTTTAGTCCGTGGCTTTGCTAAAGAAGCGTTGTCATTAGTGATATGGTTCGGTGCATTTTTTATTGCCAGCCAATACTACGCAAAACTTGCGGTGTATTTTTCAAATATCAAAGATGACATGTTTCGTAATGGCGCGGCCATCGCAGCACTGTTTGTTGCAACACTCATTGTCGGAGCGATCATTAACTATGTGATTGCTCAATTGGTACAAAAAACGGGCCTATCAGGAACTGATCGGGTACTGGGCATTGTTTTTGGAGCATTGCGTGGTGTGCTGATTGTTTCAGCTGCCTTGTTTTTTATGGATGCGTTTACCGCATTTCCAAATTCAGAGTGGTGGAAGAGCTCGCAATTGGTACCGGAATTTAGCCGTATCATTGCGCCGTTCTTTGAGCACTTACAAGCAACATCAAGTTTTCTCTCTGGCGCGATTTAGCGCCAGTTACTGTCGCAAATCGAGGATCAGGACATGTGTGGTATTGTTGGAATCGTGGGTACAACGCTGGTAAACCAGTCAATTTATGACGCGTTAACGGTATTGCAGCATCGTGGCCAAGATGCCGCTGGTATTTGTACCATAGAAAGCAATCGTTTCCGTCTGCGTAAGGCGAACGGTTTAGTGAAAGATGTCTTTGAAGCAAAACACATGCAGCGTCTTCAAGGAACGGTGGGTATTGGACATGTGCGTTATCCTACTGCGGGTAGTTCGAGTGCCTCAGAAGCTCAACCTTTCTACGTTAACTCCCCGTTCGGTATCACGCTTGCTCATAACGGCAACCTCACCAATGCCAACGAAGTACGCCAGAAGTTGTTTGAAAAAGATCGTCGCCATATTAATACCACTTCAGATTCCGAAGTGCTGCTTAACGTCTTGGCGCATGAAATTGATACAGTCAGAGGCAATGTAACCGCAGAAGATGTGTTTCGTGCTGTCGCCAATGTACATCGCACCATTCGCGGTGCTTATGCTGTTGTCGCGATGATCATTGGGCATGGGATGATCGCGTTTCGTGACCCGCATGGTATTCGTCCTATCTGCTTAGGTAAACGTGAAGTCGATGGCCGTACCGAATACATGGCCGCTTCTGAATCGGTGGCGCTAGATGCTGTCGGCTTTGATTTTGTGCGTGATCTTGCCCCCGGAGAAGCGGTGTATGCGACCTTTGATGGCCAGCTATTTACTAAACAATGTGCCGATAATCCAACACTTAACCCATGCATTTTTGAATTTGTCTACTTCGCCCGCCCAGATTCGTTTATCGACAAAATTTCAGTTTACAGCGCGCGCGTAGAAATGGGTAAAAAGCTGGGTGAGCGCATCAAGAACGAATTTGCTGACTTAGATATTGATGTCGTGATCCCCATTCCTGAGACTTCGTGCGATATCGCATTGCAAATTGCACAAGCGATTGATATTCCATATCGCCAAGGTTTTGTCAAAAACCGCTACGTTGGCCGCACATTTATTATGCCGGGTCAGCAACAGCGTAAAAAGTCGGTGCGCCGTAAACTCAATGCGATTCGTTCTGAATTTAAGGGCAAAAACGTGTTGCTAGTGGATGACTCGATAGTGCGTGGAACTACGTCAGAGCAAATTATTGAGATGGCTCGTGATTCTGGTGCAAACAAGGTGTACATGGTGTCAGCCGCGCCTGAGATCCGTTTCCCTAACGTCTATGGCATTGATATGCCAAGTGCTAACGAGTTGATTGCTCATGGTCGAGATGCCGATGAAATTGCGCAGCGAATTGGTGCCGATGCTCTGATTTTCCAAAATCTGGAAGATTTAGTGGATGCCGTCGGTATGGGTAACCGCGATATTGCAAAATTTGAAGCGTCGGTATTTAACGGCGAATATGTCACGGGCGATATTGATCAGCAGTATCTTGATTTTCTTGAATCGATGCGCAGCGACGATGCAAAAACGGTTCGAGAAATCCAGCAAGATCTCGCCAACCTGGAGATTCATAACGAAGGCGCGTAATCGAGCGCATCTCTCCAAATAGGCTGCAAAGAAAAAGGCTTCCATCTAGGAAGCCTTTTTTGTGCTCGTTAACAGGGTTTGACTAAAGGATCATTGCCGCAATCCAGCCAAACACAATCAGTGGAATATTGTAATGGATGAAGGTTGGAACCACCGTTTCCCAAATATGTTCGTGTTGGCCATCCGCATTTAGGCCTGACGTTGGCCCCAAGGTGGAATCTGACGCTGGAGAGCCAGCATCGCCTAACGCAGCAGCGGTACCCACTAGCGCAATGGTCGCCATAGGCGAAAAGCCAAAGGCGAGGGCAAGGGGCACGTAAATGGTTGCGATGATTGGAATCGTTGAGAAGGATGAACCAATGCCCATAGTGACCAACAAACCGACGATCAGCATTAATAAAGCCGATAACGCTTTGTTGTCGCCAATGCTTACTGATAAGGCCTCGACGAGCGACTCAACGCCACCAGTGGCTTTCATTACGGCGGCAAATCCGGCCGCTGAAATCATAATAAAGCCAATCATGGCCATCATATGTACACCTTTGGTGAACACATCGTGCGTCTCTTTCCACGCAATCACACCACCAAAAGTGAAGACCATAAAACCAGCCAGTGCGCCGATGATCATTGAACCTGTGGACAGTTGCACGGCAAGTGCCGTGATAATACCGAGTGCGGCAATCAAAATATGCTTTTTGTTGATCGCTTTTGGTTCGGTATTAATGACAGTATGTTCCGTCTCTTGATACTGGCGAGGTTTACGATAGGTAAAGAAAATGGCGATCAGTAAGCCAAAAATCATCCCAGCGGCGGGTAGCAGCATGGCAATCGGCACTTGGCTTGCCGTTACGTTTTCAAGGCCATTATCGCGTAAATTCTTGAGTAAGATGTTATTGAGGAAAATCCCACCAAAGCCGACAGGCAAGACCATATAGGGCGTGATAAGGCCAAAAGTGAGCACGCAAGCAATCAGGCGACGGTCAAGCTTCAGCTTGGCAAAGACGCCCAATAGCGGTGGAATTAAAATCGGAATAAAGGCGATATGGACAGGAATGATATTTTGCGATGACATGGTAACTAGAACCAGCGCGACCAGAACTGCATACTTCAAACCTGTGGTGGCTGCACCATGCTCTTTGCCATGGATACGCTTAATCACGTTTTGCGCCAGTAAGTCAGTAATACCAGATTTAGAAATCGCGACGGCAAAGGTGCCTAGCATCGCATAACTTAGTGCGATGGTTGCACCGCCGCCTAAGCCACTTTCAAATGCAGAAACAGCGTCATTTAAACTCATCCCTGCAACTAAACCACCGACGATCGCACTAAATGTCAGTGCGACGACGACATTGACCCGCATCAGCGCAAGAAGCAGCATGATGCATACAGAAATTACTACAGGATTCATATATTTCTCGGTTAGTTGTGTTTACTTGTTATTGTTTTCTGAAGGTTCAACAAGTGGCCATCCGCCAAGGGCCTTCCATTTGTTGACGATACCGCAAAAAAGTTCGGCTGTTTTTTGCGTATCGTATAGCGCTGAATGCGCTTCTCTATTGTCAAATTCCATCCCTGCGGATTTGCACGCTTTGGCCAAAACGGTTTGCCCATAGGCTAAACCACTTAGCGCGGCGGTATCAAAAGTCGCAAAAGGGTGGAAAGGGACTCGTTTTAGCTTGCAGCGTTCACTGGCTGCCATCACGAAATTTAAGTCAAAGGTAGCATTGTGCGCCACCATGATCGCGCGGCTACAGTCATTGTCGCGTTGCTCTTTTCGGACTAGCTTATAAATTTCTCTGAGTGCTTCGGCTTCGCTGACAGCACCGCGTAATGGGCTAAATGGGTCACGAATGCCATTAAACTCAAGCGCCTCTTTTTCAAGGTTGGCACCTTCAAAAGGCTCAACATGAAAGTGAATCGTCGATGCTGGGTGCAGATCACCTTGTTCATCCATACGCAACGTAATCGCGCAGATTTCTAATAGTGCATCGGTCTTTGCATTGAAACCGGCTGTTTCGACGTCGATGACGACGGGAAAATAACCGCGGAAACGCTTTCTCAGTGTCAATGCTTCATTTACTTCAGTCATGCTAGCTCTTGGTTGTGTGACAGGGCTGGCATTATTACAGATTCTTTCTACGATAAAAACCAAACACGTTAATAAATGCAGGTTTCACTATGCGTTGGATAGTGCGGTGATGTGGCTAGATTTTTGCATTAACTTAGTCAATAGAAAGCGAAGCGGCAATTTTCCGCCATCGTTGTAGTATCGCTCGGAGAATAAAATCGTTATGAATAAATGGGTTACTGCCACTATTGTGATGACCAGCATACTGACATCCTTTGCCCCTATGGCGATGGATAAGCGTTATGTGGCAACACCACAGCAGTCTACGTGGCAGATGGTGACGAATACCCCTTTAGAGTGCCGTTTGGTCCATCCTATCCCCAACTACGGTGACGCTGAATTCTCTTCACGTGCGAATAAGAAGATTAACCTCGATTTCGAACTCAAAATGCGTCGTCCAATGGGTGAAACTCGCAACGTAAGTTTAGTGTCATTACCACCGAGTTGGCGTCCGGGTGAGAGTGCAGACCGTATTACCAATTTGCAATTCTTCAAACAGTTCGATGGTTACATCGGTGGTCAAACCGCTTGGAGCCTACTCAGTGAATTGGAAAAAGGACGCTATCCAACCTTTAGCTACCAAGATTGGCAAAGCCGAGATCAGCGCATTGAAGTCGCTCTCTCGTCGGTTCTTTTTCAAGAGAAGTACAACGTGTTTAGCGATTGTGTGAGCAATTTGCTGACGTACAGTTTTGAAGATATCTCATTTACGATTCTGCATTACGACCGCGATAATGTACAACTCAATAAAGCTTCGCAAAAACGGCTTGCGCAAATTGCTGACTATATTCGCTATAACCAAGATATTGATTTGGTGTTGGTTTCTACCTATACCGACTCTGTTGATAGTCGAGGAGTGAGCCAGGATCTTTCTGAGCGTAGGGCTGAGGTATTAAGAGATTACTTTAAATCACTGGGGTTACCTGAGGATCGTATCCAAGTGCAAGGCTATGGTAAACGCAGGCCGATTGCCGACAATGCATCACCCATCGGCAAAGATAAAAACCGTCGCGTGGTTATTTCACTGGGTCGAACAATTATCTAATAACGTTAGAGTAAAAAAGCAGCCCATTTCAAAGGCTGCTTTTTGTGATGTTATCCGGGAAACCTTACGCATCTAGTTTATATAACTAGCCGATGCCGCAAAGAGGCTTATCCTTCTAAACCTGCTGATGCTTGTTTGTTTTGGATAAGTTCAATCATGTAACCATCAGGATCTTTCACAAAAGCGATATGCGTGGTGCCACCTTTTACTGGGCCAGCTTCACGGGTCACATTACCTCCAGCCGCTTTAATCGCGTCACAGGTGGTATACACATCTTCAACACCAATGGCGATGTGGCCAAAAGCATTGCCTAGGTCATAGCTTGTGGTGCCCCAGTTATAGGTCAGTTCGATCACCGCACCCTGAGATTCATCGCCATAACCCAGAAATGCCAATGTGTATTTGTATTCTGTATTTTCATTAGTACGAAGCAGTTGCATACCCATGACCTTGGTGTAAAACGCGATCGATTTTTCTAAATCGCCTACGCGTAGCATGGTGTGCAAAATACGACTATTTGACATGTTGAGCTCCTAACTTTCTGATGAAATATCTATCTCCACCCGACCACTGTGGCGATGATGTTGGCTTACGTTCACCCACTCCAATCACAGAGTTTATCTATGTTCAAAGGAATTCGTTTACTTACTGCCTACTTGCAGAGTTGAGTCTTTTGGGGATCTGGTTAAATTTTATAGATCAGTTTTATCAGAGAATTCGCAAAGATCTTCAATGATACAACTGCCACAACGCGGCTTTCTTGCGACACAGGTGTAGCGACCATGTAAGATCAACCAGTGATGAACATCAACTTTGAATTCTTTAGGGACGACTTTGAGCAGCTTTTGTTCCACTTCATCAACGTTTTTACCCACCGCAAACTTGGTTCGATTTGAAACACGGAAAATATGCGTGTCAACGGCGATGGTTGGCCACCCGAAAGCGGTGTTCAATACCACATTGGCCGTTTTTCTGCCAACGCCGGGCAGCGATTCTAATGCTTCACGGCTCTCAGGCACTTCTCCTGCGTATTGATCCAATAAGATACGGCAAGTTTTTATGACGTTTTCTGCTTTGGAATTGAATAAACCAATGGTTTTGATGTATTGCTTTAGCCCATCAACGCCAAGCTCAAAGATGGCTTGTGGCGTATTAGCAATAGGGTAAAGTTTGTCAGTGGCCTTATTAACGCTGACGTCAGTCGCTTGAGCAGAAAGCAGTACTGAGATCAGTAACTCAAACGGTGTGCTCCATTTAAGCTCGGTTTCTGGCTTCGGGTTATTGGCTCGTAAGCGCTCGAGGATCTCGACTCGTTTGACATTATTCATCGTTTGGAAAACTTCCTTATGATTTCGCTAAGCGTTGGTGACGCGTGCTCGTTCTATGACGGGCTTTTGTTCTTTAGGTTGGCGAGCAGCTAGATTTTTATCGATGATATTTTTAGCTGCAATCAAAAAGCCAACACCAATAAACGCTCCAGGCGGCAAGAGCGCAAGCAAGAAGCTGTTGTCAAAATGGAAGACCTCAATGCGTAAAATGGTTGCCCAATGACCCAGTAATAAATCAGCACCATCAAACAGTGTGCCATTGCCAATTACTTCACGCAGTGCGCCCAAAATGACCAGAATAGTGGTCATTCCCATGCCCATCCAAAACCCATCTTGTGCTGAAGGCAACACTGCATTTTTTGAGGCAAATGCTTCGGCGCGACCGATGATGATACAGTTGGTCACAATCAGAGGAATGAAGATCCCTAGCGATAGGTACAGGCCGTAAGCGTAGGCATTCATTAACAGTTGTACGCAAGTTACTAGTGCGGCGATGATCATCACAAATACAGGGATACGGACTTCTTTGGGGACATAATCTCGTACTAATGAGATGGTGACATTTGAACAGACGAGAACCAGCAATGTTGCAACGCCTAAACCTAGCGCATTAGTGACAGTGGAAGAAACCGCTAGTAAAGGGCACAGTCCAAGTTGTTGAACGAGCGCAGGGTTGTTGCTCCACATCCCGTTTTTAATCAGTGTCTTATGATCACTCATTGCTGGCTCCTTTACAGTCAAAAGGTTGTGCTAATAGTGCTTCTCGATGTTGATTCACAAACTGAGCGGTATTTTTCACCGCTTTGACGACGGCTCGCGGCGTAATCGTCGCTCCAGTAAACTGATCAAATTGTCCCCCATCTTTGCGCACTTTCCAAGTCTCGATATTTTGCTCAGTGACTTGCTTGCCAGTAAAGCTCAATATCCAATCAGTGACGCGTAAATCTATTTTGTCACCTAACCCCGGTGTTTCTTGATGAGACAGAACGCGAGTCCCTGTGATGGTGCCATCGTGCTTGATGCCAATAATTACCTTGATCGCGCCGTTATAGCCATCAGGTGCGATGGCTTCAATAGCCAGTCCACTCGGTTCACCGTTTTGTGTGGCAATGTAAGCGTGCATAGGTTGGTCTGTACCAAGTGCAGGATCAGTCACCAGTGTACAGGATTTGTACAGTTCGTTGTCGTGCAAACTGTGCGGGATCACTTGGTTTAAAATCGATTGCAGTTGAATCTGCTCTTGCTTGGTTATTTGATCTTTTGTTAGGTATTGGGTTAACGCTACAACACCTGTTGAAGCACAGGCAAAGATAGCGAGAATCAAACCGTTATTGCGAATGGCGGTTAACATAGCGCTCCTTAGTGCCCGTAGGTTCGAGGTTTAGTGTAGTAATCAATCAGTGGGACACACATGTTGGCAAGTAACACAGCGAAGGCTACCCCGTCAGGGAAGCCTCCCCAACTGCGGATAATGAAAATCATCATGCCAATAAATGCGCCGTAAATTAAGCGACCTTTGACGGTTGTGGAAGCGGTGACTGGATCGGTTGCGATGAAAAAAGCGCCGAGCATAGTCGCGCCCGAGAGCAAATGAAACAAGGGTGAGGCGGTTGCTCCCGGTTCAATAAGCGCAGTGAAAGCACTTGCCGTTACTAAACCACACAGCACCGCAATCGGGATATGCCAGTTGATCACACGTAGTTTGATCAATAATAAGCCGCCAGCTAAATAGGCAAGGTTAACCCATTCCCAGCCAAGCCCAGCTAACCCACTAAATTGAGGCTGGCTCATCGCTTCATGCAGAGTCTCACCGTTATGTAATCCGGTTTTTACAGCGTCCAATGGGGTGGCCATGGTGACACCATCGATACCCGTTCGGATTTGTTGTAGTGATAAACCTTCTACGTTGAAGCCACTGAAAATAAGTGAAAATGCATCACTAAACGAGATTGGATCCGGGGCTAATTCCGTTGGAGCAATCCAACTGGTCATCTGCACAGGGAAAGAGATAAGCAAAACCACATAAGCAATCATGGCGGGGTTGAATGGGTTTTGTCCTAGTCCGCCGTATAAGTGTTTTGCAATAATGATGGCAAAAATAAGGCCAATAAAGATAACCCACCAAGGGGACATCGGAGGAATGGCAATGGCCAGAAGCCAAGCCGTGACCACGGCGCTGTAATCTTTGATTGCCAACAGTGGTGAGCGCTTACGCAGTAGCATAACGGCAGATTCAAAAGCCAAAGCGATGATGATAGCGAGCATCAGTTGAATGAGAGTACCCCAACCAAAGAAGTAGCTTTGCGCGATAAGCCCCGGTAAGGCGCACAAGGCGACCCACTTCATCAGTTCTGATGTGCTGCGTTTGCTGTGTGCATGGGGGGAGCTGGCAATAAAAAAGGCCACTAATTATTCTCCTCAGAATTATGATTGTTTTTCGCTTGTGCCGTTTGCTGCTCGGCTTTGCGTGCTTTCGCGCGGGCAATGGCGGCAGCGACTGCCGCTTTTTTGGCATCCTCAGGTTGAGTAGGTGCAGGTTCAAGCGTTGGCTGAGGCTCACTCGGAGCCGTTTGCTGCTCTGCCTTGCGTGCTTTCGTGCGGGCAATGGCAGCAGCGACTGCCGCTTTTTTTGCATCCTCAGGTTGAGCAGGTGCAGGTTCAAGTGTTGGCTGAGGCTCACTCGGAGCCGTTTGCTGCTCTGCCTTGCGTGCTTTCGCACGGGCAATGGCGGCAGCGACTGCCGCTTTTTTTGCATCCTCAGGTTGAGCAGGTGCAGGTTCAAGTGTTGGCTGAGGTTCACTCGGCACCGTTTGCTGCTCTGCCTTGCGTGCTTTGGCGCGAGCAATGGCGGCAGCGACTGCCGCTTTTTTGGCATCCTCAGGTTGAGCAGGTGCAGGTTCAAGCGTTGGCTGAGGTTCACTCGGCGCCGTTTGCTGCTCGGCCTTGCGTGCTTTCGCGCGGGCAATGGCAGCCGCGACTGCCGCTTTTTTATCATCACCAGTTTCTGCTGGTGGCGCATCAGCACTGGTTTGCTGCGCTTTTTTCTCGCGAGCTTGACGTTTGCGTTCTTCGCGCAATTTAACCATTTCAGTGTTATCTGGCTCGACTTGACCTGCTTGCAGTGCTTCGGCTTGCTTGGCTTTAGCGCGAGCAATAGCCGCAGCAACGGCGGGTTTTACGGTGCTTGGGTTGTTTTCTGTTTGTGCTTTTTGCGCTTGAACGCGAGCAATGGCCGCTGCAATCGCATCGTCGCCGCCTGTGTGTTTCATCTCTTGACGACGTTCATCGGCTGCTTTTTTGAAACGATTCTCGCGATCGGCTTTATCGCGTTCTAAACGTGCTTTTTTCTCTTCGAAACGTACTCTGGCACGTTCAGCGGCTTCTGATTCTTGCTGGCGAGTTTTTATCTCAGCCTTGGCTTGACGATAGTATTGCACCAATGGAATTTCACTGGGGCAAACATAAGCACAAGCCCCGCACTCAATGCAATCTTTGAGGTTCAGTTCTTCACACTTATCATATTCTTCCGCTTTCGCGTGCCAGAACAGTTGCTGAGGTAATAAGGAGGCCGGGCAGGCTTCCGCGCACTGACCACAGCGAATGCAGGCCATTTCATGTTGTGAAGAGGCTATCTCTTTACGAGTGGGTGCCAGAATGCAGTTGGTGGTTTTGGTGATCGGAACTTGCGAATGAGGCAGGGTGAACCCCATCATCGGACCGCCCATGATAAGACGCGGTAATTTTTTATCTGCCTTATAGCCAAATTGTTCGAGTAAATATTGTACGGGTGTGCCTAATAAAACCCAGACATTCCGGGGCTGTTTAAACGTATTGCCCGTTAAGGTGACTACGCGGTTAATCAGGGGTTCGCCATCCATGACGGCGCGTTTAATCGCGTAGATAGAGCCAACATTTTGTACCATCAAGCCAATATCGGCTGGAATTTTACCCGCAGGCACTTCTTGGTTGGTCAGCAATTTAATTAACTGCTTTTCACCACCTGAAGGGTATTTGGTTGGGATCACGCGGATCACGATGTCTTTATGTGTTGCGGCGGCTTCTAACGCTTGAATTGCTTCAGGTTTGTTATCTTCAATACCGATGATGGTTAATTTGGGCTTAAGAATGTGCTCTACAATACAGATCCCATCGATGATCTCTGCGGCATGGTGCTGCATGAGTACATCATCGGCCGTGATGTAAGGTTCACATTCGGCGGCGTTGATGATCAAAATATCAGTGCGAGCGAGGCCTGATTGCATTTTTTTTGCAGTAGGAAAACCGGCGCCGCCCAACCCAGAGATGCCAGCTTGACGAATGATTTCAATCAATTGCTCTGGGGAGTGTTGTCGATAATCAGCCAGTGGTGCGCGCACTGCCCACTCATCTTGTTGATCAGGCGTGATGACAATACACATTTCACTTAACCCAGAAGGGTGCGCCGTGGTACGCGGTTCAATGGCGGTAATGGTGCCAGAGGTTGAAGCGTGTACAGGCAACATGAAGGTTGAGGTGTATTGTGTTAGTGGTTGGCCTTTGAGTACTTTATCGCCAACGCTGACCAATAAATCACCGGCTCGGCCAATATGCTGTTTGAGTGGCAATACAATTTCTTGCGGTATACCGGCATGAGTCAGTGCCGTTTGATTTGATTGCTGTTTATTTTCTGGCGGGTGAATGCCTCCTGGGAAGTTCCAGAGAGTGCCAGCTTTGATTTGTTCTATTAATGACAACATACCAATCCTTAATTCACGCTTTTCTGCGCACGTGAGGCAGAGTCGGTAACATCAACAACAGGAATCGCGTTCATTTGCCACTTCCAAGTATCGGTCGTAGTTTCTACCGGGATCATTTCAATACAGTCCGTTGGGCAGGGAGCAACACACAGATCACAGCCAGTACATTCTGACTTGATCACGGTATGCAGAGCCTTAGTTCCACCAACAATGGCATCTACGGGACAAGCTTGAATGCATTTTGTACAACCGATGCACATATCTTCATGAATGAAGGCAACGGTTTTGACCTTATTATCAAGATCATGCGCAGACTCTTCAGCTTCAACGCCCATTAAGTCAGCCAATTTTTCAATGGTTGCTTGGCCGCCGGGCGGGCATTTATTGATTTTATCGCCATTGGCAATGGCTTGTGCATAAGGGCGACAGCCCGGATAGCCACATTGACCGCATTGTGTCTGCGGTAAAATCGCATCAATCTGATCGACGATAGGATCGGCTTCTACTTTAAAGCGGATAGAGGCAAAACCTAAGATAGCGCCAAACACAGCGGCCAATGCGACAAGTGCAAGAATAGCGATGAGTATTGTGCTCATATTACAACTTCACCAATCCTGTAAAACCCATGAAGGCGAGTGACATAAGACCTGCGGTTATCATAGCAATTGATGCCCCTTTGAAGGGCGTTGGTACGTCGGCTACGCCGATGCGTTCGCGCATGGAAGCAAACAGAATCAATACCAATGAGAACCCAACCGCGGCACCAAAACCATAAATAATGGATTGAATGAAGTTATGATTTTCGTTGATGTTGAGAAGCGCAACCCCAAGTACCGCACAGTTGGTGGTGATAAGAGGAAGGAAAATCCCGAGCAGGCGATATAACGTTGGGCTGGTTTTGTGTACCACCATTTCGGTGAATTGCACCACCACGGCGATCACTAAAATAAAGCTCATGGTGCGTAAGTACTCAATACCTAATGGTTTAAGGACATAGCTTTCTACTAAATACGCACACACTGACGCTAGAGTTAGCACGAAAGTCGTCGCTAACCCCATCCCTATTGCGGTTTCTAGTTTTTTTGATACGCCCATGAAAGGACATAGCCCTAGAAACTTTACCAGTACAAAGTTATTGACCAGTACAGTGCCGATTAATAACAAAAAATATTCGGTCATAGTTATATAAGTCTTAAGTTCCGATCTGGTGATTATCGTGCTTTGCCAAGCGAATAACAACCAAGGAAAGATAAGGTTTTATACCTTTGACGGAATTTTGTACGCTGCTACGCCAGTATTAGGTTGATATGGGGCGTTATAAAGCAGTGTCAGCCGGCTATTTTTTATGTGTCGAAAAATGGGCTTGACTTAAATAACACCAAGTCAGTACATACTCACTGTCAGGCCAGTGGTAACCAACGCTGATTGTGTATGATGGATTTAAAAAAGGATGAAGATCAGTGTGAATCTGAAAAATGAGTCGTTTGGCGTGTTTGTCAACATGGATCAGTTCTACCACGTGAAAATCAAGAACCTGTTCAACCCATGGATAAATGGCTTTATAAATCGATTCCTTCGCGGAAAAAATCAACGTAATAAAGCTCGCTAATTGGGCAAAGTGATGAGCAAAAATGTGCTCTGCGGGTGTCATGACTTGCTGGCGAATATCACTGAGCCATTCATCTCGTATGAGTTGTTCAATATCGATACCAAGAGCGGCACACGCTTTAGTCTGGTGAGTGGCGGCTGCGATAGCGTAGCCATGGCAATGGGATATTGAGCCTACGATATTTTGCGGCCAAACCGCTTGGTTCCCCTTGCCAATCTCTAACGTTAGCGACTGTGATTGATCCAGTTTGGTTAGGCAGTGTTTTGCACACATCCTGCCAGCTAAAAATTCACAATGGCGTTTTAGCACGGCTTGGTTTAAAGAAGAGGGCAGGGAGATCCCTTGCTCTTCAAGTTTATTTTTGTATTCAGGCAGATACTTCACTTCAAGCTGGTGGTATTGGATGAAAGATGGCCAGTTTGGAATGATGAGCATGCCTATTTTACCTATCGAGTGAGTGAACTTGTTCGATGCGTCGCCTGCGTGGTGACGTTTATCTCAGATTGAGTGAAAAATCACTCCCCCAGTCAAAAACAAAGTGTTGATGTCTAGGAGAGTGAGTCAGAGTTACTAACTAGAACTGGTAATCAGCGACTATGCCAAAGGTGCGTGGACCGCCGACTTCGTAGAGATCACTTTTCTGGCGAATCACGTACTCTTCATCAGTGACGTTTTTCACGTAAGCGCGAATAGTCAAATCGTTGAGAGTGTAACCTGCATTCAGATTGAACACAGTGTAATCGCCAGCCGTTTTACTCTCTGTGTTGGCTAAATCGGTATAGTAATCGGAAACGTGGTTAACACGAGCACCAAAAAATAGACCAGAATCTAAGTGTTGAGTAAAGCCCGCACCTGCAGACAGTTTAGGAGCGTAACTGAACTCATTGCCTGAGAGATTGGTAGAGGTACCGGTTGGTCCTTCGCTGATGTCCGTTTTAAGAAGACCGACAAACGCAAACAGGTCGAGCCCAGAATCAAACCAGTAAGAGGCTTCAACTTCCGTACCGTAAGTTTTCCCTTTCGGTATATTGGTGATATAGGTGTCGAAGCGTTTTCCGCTGTCACCTGAGACCGAAGTTTGATAATTTTTGTAGTCGTTGTAGAACAGGTTAGCGGTCAGATCCAGCTTGTCATCCAGGAAGCTTGAACGAGAACTTAGCTCGTAGCTCCAGACTTTTTCTTGTTCAAAAACAAAAACTTCTTCTTTGTACTCGTTATAGCCTAATCCACCGGCATTGTAGCCTTTACGGGCCGTAAGACCGAGGGTGGAGTGATCTGAGACATCAAGTAATAGACCAATCTTAGGCAATAGGATGCCGTCATCTTCATCGGCTTTAAAATCGAGTGGTAGGGTAGCGTGATCGAAATCTCGCTTCAGTTCATCTCTTTCATAACGTGCACCTAATAATAGCTGCCAGCGATTATCCAAACGAATTCTTGAGTCAAAGTAGATTGAGTTGGTTAAAACTTCATCTTTACGTTTTAATGAATCTGTTTCGGTGTATTGATCTTTGAAGAAGCTGGCTAGGCCTAGAATCGCATTGTACTTTCCATCAACTGATTGATATGTAAGCTTTGCTTCTGCAGTGTAGTTATCTTCATCCACATCACCATACCAGTCAGTTAGAGGGTAAGCTTTGAACTTGGTGGTGTAGTTACGATGGGCGACTAAAATATCCGTTGTCAGTTCATCATTAATCACATAATTGACGTCTAGGTTGATATTCCAGCTTTTGGTTTCTTGGCGACGCGTGCCACTTTTGCTATGCAGTTCAAGTGTGCCCGGCTTGGTAACGAAGTTGGTGTATTGCCCCTCTTCATTACGGCTACCAACCGTTAGCTTGGCTGTTAGCTTGTCATTTCCTTGAGGTTTCCACAATAATTTACCACGGACATTATAGGATTCGAGCTCGGAAGGATCCCAAGGGTACTGATCGCCGTTAGGCAGAGAGTAATCTATAGGGGTATTGCCTTTGGTACCTTCGGCGGCAAGACGAAACGCTAAAGTATCTTCAACCAGAGGTGCCGACACGACCCCTGCGAGATGATATTTACTGTCTTCATTTTCATAACCAGCGCGAACTTTACCCTCACGGTGGAACGTTGGATCCTTAGTTTTGATCACAACTGCACCAGCAATACTATTGCGGCCTTGGTTGGTGGATTGCGGCCCTTTATAGACTTCCACTTGTTCTGTATCCCACAGTCCAGCTTTACCAAACGCTTCTCCAGACCAAGATTCAGACACGCCGTCTACCGTGGTATTGACGCGCGGTGTTGCGCCTGTCATGAAGGTCAGAAAACCTTCGCCAGGGCCACGTCCATCAACCCCACGAATGTGTGGAATGCCCGACGGTGCATTGAGTACGTTTGGTACGCGGTCGAGCAGATCGTAGTAATCTCGGCTTTCACCATCATCCACTTCATCGGTGAATAGGGTGAGCGAACTGGTGTTTTCGGCCAGTGTTCCTCCCAATTTCTCACCTACCACAACCACAGTATCCTGCTTTTTCTGTGGCTCTTTTTTTTCGAGCTGTTCCGCGACAACATTTGCGCTAGTACTCACGCAGAGGATGCCAATCAGTGTGGCGAGTTGAGTCTTATTGATATTTCTGACTGCCTTACCATTACCGTTATTCATATCCATGGGCTTCATGACCTAAAAGTTCCTTAATAGAAAAAATGATGTTGCTGCAACCATTATCAAATCAACTGTTGCTGGTTGTAATGTTAATGATAATTGTTATTATTTGCAATATCATCAATGCAGTTTTATGCTACTTAGTTTCTATGTTTCAAAAATACTAGGCTTGATATGGGGTGGTTTTAGTAATGATTGTTAATCAGGAGAGCTCACAAGAGAGGGCTGAGCTCAATGGGGTGTTGGCCCGTTTTATTCAAGAGGGCGGCTCTATTGGTGACGAGCCTTGGTGGGCACATGTGCAATCGATCGGCATGCCTTATGTGATTGAAATAAATGGCGAATGTGCAAAGGTTCTTTTTTTATGGCGTGAGCCGAAGCCGAGTGTAGCCGCAAATCAAGCGATCTACGTTGATATTAATGGTGTCACCGATCATCACAGTTTTTCGATGGCGAAGTTTACTCATATCGATAATACCGATGTGTGGTTTTATATCGATAGCGTCAAACAGAGTTGGCGAGGAGGGTATTCTTTTATTCCTGTCCCAGAAGCGTTAGTGCAGCCAAGTTACCAAGGTTCATACGATGCAATGCGCCACCAACATCGGCAATGGCTACGCTCCATTTTTCCACTGAGTTGCGCTGATCCACTGGCTCAAAATGATTTGTCAAAATGCGAGTGGGGGCGCGCGAAAACACCTTGTCATATGCCTAAAGCGCTTACGCAAACAGAGTGGCTCGGTTTCGATTCAGCGCAAGGTCAGTGCTTCAAAAGTGCTGATTCGACCTTTACTTGGCGCAGCACTTTGCTCGGTACATCGCGTGAGATTTGGCTTTATTCGACTGCGCAAAGACCCACCACTGAGCCGTTACCCTTGGTGTTGATGCTGGATGGCCGTTTTTGGTCTCAATCGATGCCAGTTTATGAGGCTCTTTCACAGGCGACCCACAGTGGAAAGCTTCCAGCGGCGCTCTATGTGTTGATTGATGAAATTAGCGCTCAACAACGCAGTGATGATCTCAGCTGTAATCCGCTTTTTTGGCAAGCCGTGATGGAGGAGTTACTCCCCTCGATTAACGAGCGCGTCAGAGTAACCCGCGATGCAGACCAAACGGTGATCGTAGGCCAGAGTTTAGGAGGCTTAGCGGCAATGTACGCGGCATTACACTGGCCGCAGCGATTCGGTTCTGTGGTTTGTCAATCGGGTTCATTTTGGTGGCCCGATTTCTCGATCGTTAAACCCCCCAGTGAATATTGTCCACCGAAAAGCGACTCGCGATTAAGCAAAATGAGCCAAGAGGTACATCAAGGTTTAGGTGCCAATTCACGTCTTGCGCTTTTCCTCGAAGTGGGTAGCGGCGAAGACATCATGATCGATTTAAGTCGAGATCTATACCAACAGTTGGCTTCACAACAGCATCGAATTCAATTTCGTCTGTTTGACGGCGGTCACGAACGACTCTGTTGGCGCGGCGGGATCATCGATGGCTTGTCATATGTTTTAGAACCTTATCTTTAATTTTCAGCGGTAGAGAGAAATATGTCAGAAAAATACACCAACCCTTTTGATGAATCTAAGCACCAATTTTTAGTGCTGATCAATTCGCATAATCAATACAGTTTATGGCCAGAATTCAAAGCCATTCCCGCTGGTTGGCAAGCCATCCTTGGACCGAGGTCAAAACAAGAGTGTTGCAACTACATCGAAGCTCAGTGGTTAGATATTCGAGCTTAAACCAAACGAGTTTTGACTCCTGCAATAGCGGCGCTGTTCATTCATGCTTGTTAAGCGGGGTAACAAAAAGGGACATAGGCAATGACTTTTGTTAGGAATAAAGAGATGTACAACTCATCAGTGCAAGAGGATCAGTGGCCTCTTATCGGCACACAGCAAGGTATTTGGTTTGCCGAGCAGATGATGCCCAATCCAGAGCAATTTAATGTTACCCACTACGTGGTGATTCAAGGTCAAATCGATATTGAGTTATTTTCAAACGCGGTAGCCATCGGCTTGCAAGGCGTTGATTCCCTTCACTGCCATTATTTAGAGAGCGATGGCAGCGTGAGGCAGCAGTTTTATCCAGCGGATGAAGAAGGGCAGTGGCTTGAAATCCTCGACTTTTCACAAGCCGCCTTGCCAGAAGAGTCGGCTCGGGAGTGGATGAAGCACGATCTTGCGCAGCGGTTGGACATTTCATCAAGAAAGAGGCGTTTCCGACACTGTTTAATTGATGTTGGTTCAAGCAATGCACCGCAATGGTTTTGGTATCAACGTTACCATCATATTGACGTGGATGGGTTCAGTGTGAACGCCATCAGTCAATACATCTGCCAACTTTATAACCATTGGCGGATTGGCGCTGCGAAACCTCAAGAGTTCAGCGCTTTTAGTGATGTAATTCAGGAATATCAGCAATTTTTAGACTCAGCAGCGCGCCAGCAGGCGTACGACTTTTGGCAAACGCAAGCGGCTCATTTACCCAATGTTATTTCGCTCACCACAGGTAGCGCAGCCAATACATCATCGAGCACCATCACTCACACCGTGCCATTAATCGGTGGAGAGTGGTTAACTCGCTATAGTCCACAGTTGTTACCCGCCGAGCTTGCGATGGCGATGGTATTTGCTTATCTCCATTTACATTCTGGGCAAGAGCAAGTGTGTGTGGGTGTCCCCTTTATGCGCCGAATGGGCAATGCCGCCACTTGTGCCGCTGGTGCGGTAGTGAATGTACTGCCGGTGGCGCTGTCACTTCATCCACAAATGAGCATTATTGATGTGGCGCGAGAGATGAATAAAACCATCCGCCAAGTTCGTCGCCACCAGATGTATGACGCTGAGCAGATCCAGCGTGATTTGGGATTAGTAGGCCAGCCGCTCTATGGCCCGATACTCAACTTTAAACCCTTTGAAGCTGCACTGAGTTTATCTGGCGTAGAGACTGAGACACATATCCTCTCGGCAGGTCCGATTGATGAGATTGAATTTTCGCCAGTGCTCGATGGTCAGACACTGAGTGTTAATATCACGGCCAACAGCACCAAATATAGCCAAGAGTCATTAGAACTTCATGCCGCTCGTTTGGTTGCGATGGTAGAGCAGATTGCCAACCATCCAACACAGCCACTTGATTTGGTAGAGTTAATCCCGCCGAGCGAGAAGCAGCAGATTGCTTTGTGGTCGGTGGGGCCACAACATGAACATGAAACAGAGCAAACTGTGCTGGATGTATGGCAGCAGACTGTTGAGAGCAAGCCAAACGAAGATGCCTTGGTGTTTAAACAGCAGCGTTGGACATTTGATGCCTTCAATCACCTCATTGAAACTCGAGCGGATCAACTGATTACCGCGGGCTTGCGCCAAGGTGATATTGCCGGTGTCGCGTTACGACGTGGGCCTGAAAGCGTCGTGACTATGCTAGCGATTTTGCGAGCGGGTGCGATTTACCTGCCTATCGATCTTGATTATCCCGTTGAACGTATTGAATCGATTGTTGAACAAGCACGCCCTTGGTGCTTAGTTGTGGAGGAGGATGAGCAAAACATGGCTTATTCATCGATAAGCTACGTCCCTAGGTTTATTGCTCTTCCTGAATTGGCTCGCATTCACACAGCGCCACAACCCAAACCGACGATCAGCCACGGCGACGTGGCTTATATCATCTTTACTTCAGGTTCGACTGGCCACCCCAAAGGAGTCATGAACACACATGGAGCGCTGTTGAATTTACTGCGCTCCCATCAAGGTTCGATTTTTTCTGCGGCCATCAGCAAACTGGCGACACGTCGTCAGTTACCAGAACAAGCTATTACTGTTCGTGCGGCGCATACGACGTCATTCTCCTTCGATGCTTCTTGGGAGCAAGTACTCTGGATGTTGTCTGGCCATACTATGTATTTGTATGACGATGAACAACGGAAAGACGCCTACGAACTGGTTCAGTGTGTTGCTGAAGATAATATCGATGCTCTTGATTTACCGCCTTTACTGTTTGATCAAATGCTCGATAGTGGATTAATGACGAGCGATCACGTGCCGACGTTAGTTTTGATTGGTAGTGAAGCCATACCACAAAAGCTTTGGTCACGTGTGAGTGAGTTTCCCGAACTGCTGGTGGAAAACTTTTATGGACCAACCGAATTTACGGTTGATGCGATCAGCGCTTCGCTTGATGCAGATGCATCGCCTGTCATTGGTCGACCCATTGCCGGTGCTTGTGTTTACGTGCTTGATGAAAATTTAGAGCCTGTCGCTATTGGTGAGGTGGGTGAGCTTTATTTATCGGGTGCGGGGTTAGCAAAGGGCTACCTCAACCAGCCAAGTATGACAGCAGAACGTTTTGTGGCGAACCCCTTTGCGTATGGCAAGATAATGTACCGCACTGGTGATTTGGTGAAGTGGCGAGACAATGGGCTACTGGATTTTGTTGGCCGGTGTGATCACCAAATCAAAATTCGCGGTTTTCGTATTGAATTGGGCGATGTAGAAAGCGCTATTAATGCGATTGATGGTGTTAATACGACGGTAGTCGTGGCAGAGCCTGTTGGCGATACTCATCGTTTATTGGCTTACTGTACTTTGGAAAAAGGGGCTCAGGGTGAGTCAGTTCAACCCACGTTCACAGAGCAAAGACTGCAAAGTCTTATCGCACAGGCGCTGCCTGACTATATGCAGCCAGCCAATGTGATGATCTTGGATGCTTTCTCTTTGAATGTGAATGGGAAAATCGATAGAAAAGCGCTCCCTAAGTACTCGGCAGGCACGCGTAGCGAACGCGTGGCCCCAATAACCCAGCCAGAGCAGCTGTTATGTGATGCGATCACCGAGCTACTCGGTGTCAGTGACGTAGGAATGTCAGATGACTTCTTTAACCTAGGCGGGGACAGTATTTCGGCAATGAGCCTTGGGACGCGATTGCGAACGGCGGGCTATGATCTACGACCCAAAGCTATTTTTGCAGCCCGTCAACTGGGTATGATGGCGAGCCAAATGGTGCCACTACAGCAGCAACAGCGCGAGAAACAAGAAGGCATTATTCGGCCTCTGCCTATGTGGCAATGGTTTGAGGAGACATTTTCTAATACAACCAGTTATGTGCAAAGTGTGCTTGTTGAGGTGGAAAGCGAAACCCAATTAGCGCACTTGCAAGCCAGTTTAGTGCAACTGGTCGCCAACCATTCCGTGTGTCGCTTGGTCCAAAAAGAGCAGCAATACCATATTGAGGCGCTGCAAAATCTTGATGTAAAAAACTGGGTTGAATCGGTTTCGGTTGAGAGGCTAGATGGCAACGTGTTGGACAGTCTGTTTAGCCAGCGCAGTCAGTCGATGTCAATATCATCGGGTCAGCTATTACGCTTGGTGATGATAACGGAGCGCAGTGAGCGTAAAAGTCTCATGATCCTTGCTCACCATTTCCTTATCGATGGTGTCTCTTGGCGAATATTGCTTCCGCAGTTGCAGGCATTAACTCAAGCACAAGTCACAGGTGAAGTGGCGGTGATTTCTGAGGAGGTTACCGGTATCCATTGTTGGTCAAAAGCGCTGTATCAACATTTAGCGGTCGCTGCTGCGCAAATGCCATTTTGGCGAGCGCAGGCACAGCGTGCTGTTGCTCCCATCAAGGATACTGTCGATAAAATACGCATGACGCATTGGCGTACGCCACTCTCTCATGCCGTTACGCAGCCTTTATTTGAATTACCCACACACCAGATGAATCTCGATATTGAAGAGATGCTATTAGCCGCGGTTACGGGGGCGATCGCAAGACTTTATGGGTGTGAAGAGATTAAAGTGAACGTCGAATCTCATGGCCGTGAAGAGTGTAAAGAGGGGATCGATCTCAATCAAACCCTAGGGTGGTTTACCACCGAATATCCGTTGATCATTAGCGTGCCAAAGCATGCTGATTACCGCGAGCGGTTACGTGAAGTGAAGCAAAGTAAGCGCAGTGTGAAAGATAAAGGGCTAGGTTATATGGTGCTGCGCTATCTTGATAATCCGTATCGAGATGAGTTACGCACGTTGGCGAATACACGCCAACCGTCATTGCTGTTTAATTACCTTGGCCGTTTCCAAAGCAGCGATGGTCAGTGGTCACCACAGCAATATAGTGGGCAGTTTGCCGATACATTTGCCGTCACCTTAAACAGTGAACGTGCTTTGCAGCATCCCTTAGAGCTAAATATTTTCGTCGAAGAATCGGCAACGCCGCGATTGGTGCTCAACTGGTCTTGGAATGCTCATCTGTTCAGCCAACAGGAAATGGTGTCGCTGAGCCAACAGATTGAAAGTGAGCTGCTCAAAATACAGCAAGCGCTACAAGTTGGCGATAGTGCTGAGTTGGACCTCTCTGTACCTGCTGACTATACCGAGCCGGGAATCACACTGCGACAAGCGAGCCTATTGCAACACCACTATGGCAAGTTAGCGGATGTACTACCAGCATTGCCTTTACAAGAAGGATTACTGTTCCAATCTCAATTAGGGGATAAAAATAGCAGTTATAACTCCACCACGCGTCTTACTTTCCAAGGTCAACTGTCTGAGCATCGCGTGAGCGAAGCGCTTAATGCGGTGATTAGGCGTCATCCGCAGTTGCTCGCTCGATTTGATAGTTCGATATTAGGGCGCACCGTACAGGTGATGACGCAGGTTAACCCAAGCTGGCCACTGACACGTTATGACATAACAAATATGAGTGGTGATGAGCAAAGCGCGTTGATTGATCAGTTAGAGAAGCAAGAGCTGAGCCGCCAGTTTGACCTTAACGATCCTACCCACAGCCTGTTGCAGGCCCAGTTGATTTTTCATGGCGATCAGCAAAGCACACTGCTCCTTTCAGCACATCATCTGGTGGTCGATGGCTGGTCAACGCCGATTTTATTGAATGATTTTCTTAGTGCATACGCCCAAGGGGTCTCGAACTTACCTCCGGTAACCGTCGGTTATGCTCACGTTGTGAGCCAGCTAACGCAGCGCGATAAAACTGTTGCGACCGAGCTTTGGCGCAAAGTATTAGCTGATGTTCAGCCGTGTATGGCTTTTGATGATATTCCACTTAGCGAGGAAGTTAACGAGCATCAGTTATGGCTATCAAAGCATAAAACGGATCAGTTAAATCAGTGTTTACGACATCATGGCTTAACCATGAGCACCTTAATGCAAGGCCTTTGGGCGAGTATTCTCGCCAGCATGACGGGCCGCGAAGAGGTGGTTTTTGGTACGCCAATCTCTGGTCGGTTCAGTCGTATTGCCGGTATTGATGAACAGATAGGGTTATTCAGTAATACCGTGCCTGTCCGTGTGACACTGCAACCTCACCTTAGTTTGAGTGAGCAATTAAAATCGCACCAAGCGATCCAAATCCAATTACTGGAGCACGATGAACTTGGCTTGGGTGAGATCCAGCAACTGGTGGGTGGAAAAACACTCTTTGATACTTTGCTGGTGGTCGAAAACTATCCAGATCATAGCCGTTGGTACCAGCAAGATTTTAGCGGCGCGAAATTAATGGCTATCCACAATCGTGGCTATACCCATTATCCATTAACCATTCTCGTCTTACCGGGAGAGCAACTGCATATCCTGTTTGAATATCGAGACCGAGTCGGCGTAGCAAAACAGATCGTACAACGATTTGAGCAAATGCTGGATGAGTTTATGGTGTCGAGTGATAAGCCTTTCGCTGAATGGGATCTGCGGTTAAGTGGCGAAATTGAATTGCAGCAACGCGTCAACCAGACCAAAACCGCCGTTGAACGCACGACACTGTGTGATTTGATGATCACGCAGCAACAACGTTCTCCACATCAGTTGGCTTTAATTGATAGTGAGCACCGTTTTACCTATCAAGCACTGGCTGAGCAGGTGGCCGCCATTGCCGATTTGCTGATTCAGCAAGGTGTTAAGGCCGGGGATATTGTTGCTGTTGCCTTGCCACGCAGCGCAACCTTGAGCTTGGCGATCTACAGTATTATCGAATGTGGTGCGGCTTATTTACCGTTGGATGTTGGTTATCCAGATGAGCGCTTGGCCTACATGATCAATGATGCTAAGCCTGCGCTGATCATCACTTGCTCTTCATTCACCTCACGTTTTGAAGGTTTAGCGACACTATTGTTGCTGGATAAGTTACCAGCCCCCGTGCGCGCAGAGCGGCAGAACCGCGCAGATGGGCTTACCCCCTCAAATGCGGCCTACTTGCTTTACACTTCAGGTTCAACGGGTAACCCAAAAGGGGTGTTGGTTTCTCATCAAGCGATTGTCAACCGATTGAAGTGGATGCAGCACCAATATCCCTTGAACTCTGAGGATGTGGTATTGCAAAAAACGCCGTGCAGTTTTGATGTCTCCGTGTGGGAGTTTTTCTGGCCCTTACTGGAAGGGGCGAGCTTAGTGATGGCTCCGGCTGAAGCGCATAAAGACCCTGAATGGTTATTGCAAATAATTGACGATTATCACGTGACCACGATGCACTTTGTACCCTCAATGCTGGCAGCTTTCATGGCCTCAATTGAAGCAACTCACCCAACGGGTTTCACCGTAGCACCAAGCCTCAAGCAAGTATTTTGCTCAGGTGAAGCGCTTGCGAAAGAGCTCTGCCATCAGTACGCACGTAGAATTAATGCACCACTGCATAACTTGTACGGCCCGACGGAAGCGGCGGTTGACGTGACTTATTATCCAGCTTACGGCGAGGCATTAAACGCAAGCGTTGGCCGTAGTGCACCGATTGGTTTACCGGTATGGAACACCCAAGTTTATGTGCTCGATAGCTTTTTAAGAGCTGTACCAATCGGTGTGCCGGGCGAGCTCTATCTTGCTGGCGAGCAATTAGCCATCGGTTACTTTAATCGCAGTGCGTTAACGGCAGATCGGTTTATCGCCAATCCGTTTACTTGTGGCGAGCGAATGTACCGCACTGGTGATGTCGTACGTTGGTTAGCGTGTGGCTCGATTGAGTATTTAGGACGCAGTGATGATCAGATAAAAATTCGCGGGCAGCGTGTGGAACTGGGTGAAATTGAAAGCGCATTACAGGCACTTCCTGCGGTAAAACAAGCGGTGGTCTGTGCTCAGACGCTCTCTACTCATTCAGGTATGTTAGGCGCTGATGAACGGCAAATTATCGGTTACGTCATCGCGCATGATATGAGCGTAACGAATGGCGAGAAGCTACGCGCTGAACTTTCCGAACATTTACCAGCCCATATGGTTCCGGCGGCTATCGTGTTACTGGATCACTATCCGCTTAGCGCCAACGGTAAGCTAGATAAAAAAGCATTACCGCGGCCAAATGACCTCGCAGTACGGGTAGGGCGCAAGGCTCATCCGGGCCTTGAAACACAATTGGTGACCTTATTTGCTCAAGTATTGGCTGTCGAAACACTGTTTGCTGATGATGACTTCTTTACGCTCGGCGGGCATTCACTGCTGGCGATGAAACTAGCGGCAGATATTCGAAGAGCGCTAAACCTACCTGTCACAGTGGGTCAAATCATGGTCAATCCTACGGTGGAGAAACTGGCGAGTTTGTTACTGGATGAAGATGCTTTTAACGACCCAACCTTAGCTGGTTTTGGCGAAGTGCTGCCTATCCGTGCCGGAAGTGGTCCAGCACTTTTTTGTGTCAACTCTGCTTCTGGCTTTGCTTGGCAATACACAGGGCTACCTAAATATCTGACAGGACATTATCCCATTTATGGTTTGCAATCACCTCGGCCCGGCGGAGCGATGGCGACCAGTGAAACGATGGAAGAAGTGTGTGATCGTTTATTACCCGTCTTAAGAGAGGTACAGCCATTTGGACCTTACCATCTATTAGGCTATTCATTTGGCGGGATTGTGGCACAAAAATTGGCCGCGAAGCTTCAACAGCAGGGTGAAGAGGTGCACTTTTTAGGGTTATTGGATACCTATCCACCGGAAGGTCAGAACTGGGATGGCCCGATGGATGAAGAAGAGCAGTACGAAATTGAGCGTGAAAAAGAGCAGTTTCTGGCCATCAATGAGCTAACCGATATTGAATTAGATGAGCAACGTTTGGCGATGTTCAATGAGATTACCGCTAACTATGAAGATGCGGTACGTCTACTTGCACAGGCACAAACGTCTGATTATCAAGGTCCGGCCCACCTTTTCGTGGCGCAGCGTACCGTGCCAGATGGTTATGATATTGATGCTCATTGGCAATCTTTTGTCGGCCAGTTGATTAAGCATCAGTTTGATTGTTCACATGAAGATATCTTGGCCCCAGAAAATGTACGCCAGATTGGCGAATGTTTAAATACGCTGCTGGAGTCGAAGGCTGCACTGAAAAAATAACAAAAACCACCATCGACGAAACCAGTGCTTATCAAGGCTGGTTTCGTCTTAATTTTCGCGATGTTTTGAAAGCATTACATTCTGGTTTGAATAGATAATAGTATGAATATAAAGAATATATTTTTAGATTTTAGCCTACTGAAAAACAACCCACATTTCAG
>NZ_CAWNHY010000167.1:0-3454 GCF_963874335.1 Vibrio sp. V10_P2A27P122
CAGTTGTTGTTCCTGCTCAACCATATCATTAAGAGACTCACAAAAATCACGACTCTCTTTTTGAATTGTGGCGGCGTTTTCTTGAATTCGCTCGGCTAACTTAACTTTTAAGTCCGCCATTGTATCGGTCAATTTTGTGATGTTTAAGCCACCCTCTTCTCTCATTTTCAGTGAAAGGGCATCGAAGGCGCCGGATATAAACTCTTTGTTAAATAAAGCTTTCGCTTTTTCAAAATCATCGGCCCAAGTTTGCGTCATTGATTCAAAAGTCTGCGCAGGGAGAACCAGCTCACCATCTTTGTAATAACGAGATTCAATATTGGCAAAAAAAGTGGCTATGGATTGCTTGGCGCTATCGAAGGCGTTGGGAGATTCAATACTTTTCGCAACATCATCCAAAATATCATTCGCCAACGCTAAGCCATCACTCGCCATCTGTTTTACTTTAGGCAATGAAGCATTCATGCTTTCTCTATACTGCTCAAGGGCCGTTTTCTGCTCACTATCGAGCTCCATCTTTTCACCACGGATATAGAGATTATTCTGTTTATCCATCAAAACAGTGTCGGTGCTCGTTTTAAGAATTTCAACCTTATCACCATCAAGGTGAACTTCATGGTTCACATCAACCCGGCACTGCGCTGCCCACAAAGGGGAGCTCAACAACATTAAAGTGACTAACACTACTTTTTTCATTGTTTTCTCTCATCGATCGTTTTATGACTAACCATATCAGGTGTGGATATTTGATGAGTTAGTATTTCTCGCTAGCAATATAAATGATTTCAACCTAAAAACCGTCAATTTAATGACATAAATGTTAGTTTGTTTCACTAAATTTAAAAAAAACTGAGCTGCTTATTGAGCATTTCTGGCTTTAACATCACCTGTAAACCAAGTAAGCGAATTTCTCGCCCATTTTGCCGCAACAAAATATTCTCCAAAAGGGTTCGAAAATCATTGAGCTCTAACTGTGGATGAAGATGCTCAATCGTCGTAAGTTGAAAATCGGCAAACTTGACTTTGATCCCTTGTTTGACAATCGAACCATCAACACTCGCTCTGTCTAACCTCGCTTTTATCTCTGGATAGAGATGATGTTCAATCACCTGCCAGCACTCTTCATAACTTGAGATATTTTGACTAAATGTTCTTTCGACACCTAATGATTTGCGCTCCCTCTCTGTCACGACTTCGCGATTATCAATTCCATGACTTTTCTTCCATAGTGAAGCGCCTAATCTGCCAAAGTTACGAAGTAGCTCTCGATAGTCCGTTAGCTTGATATCTTCACACTTATAAAAACCCGCTTGGTGCAACTTTTCCAGACTAACCTTACCGACACCGGGTATTTTCTCTAGCGGCAATGAATCGACCACCTGCTGTACTTTATCGGGTGGTATTACAAATTGGCCGTTAGGCTTATTCATATCAGAGGCCACTTTAGCCAAAAATTTTACAGGTGCTACACCTGCAGAGGCGGTCAGTTGAAGTTCGTTGTGAATATCATGGCGAATGGCTTGAGCTATCAATGTTGCGCTTCCTTGACATAGCGGTGAATCACTCACATCAAGAAATGCTTCATCTAATGATAACGGCTCAATAATGGAAGTATAACGTTCGAATATCTGTCGGATTTGAATGGAAATAGCTTTGTATACCGACATCCGCCCCGGAACGACCAGCAGATTGGGGCATAATTTTAAGGCTTGAGCAGTCGGCATTGCGGAACGAACGCCAAATTTCCTCGCTTCATAATTGCAAGTACTTAACACACCACGCTGCTTTTCATGACCACCAACGGCTAGAGGGCGATGCCTATATTCGGGGTTATCACGCATTTCTACCGCAGCGTAGAAACAATCCATATCAATATGGATAATTTTTTTGATTTTATTTTCCAATTCAAAACCATCAAATAACTGTATACATAAACAGTATATTCTTGGTTTCTATGGATTGAAATGAATTGCTTTTAAAAATTAAAGAGCCTGCACAAAACAGGCTCTTTAATCGTAGCTCAGGCGATACGATCTTTTTCCCAATGCGCTAACTTTTCAGCTCTTGCTGCGGCCTTAGCTTCGCGTTTTTTACGTGCATCACAAGGCTCTGGGCAATTGCACACTTTTTCAATGCCAACAGCACCTAATCCACCACAGCTGCCTTTGACTACTTTCTTTTGAAAGACATAGCCAACCGCCATCGCGGCAATGACACACAGAAATACACTGAATGTAATGAAAAAAGTATTCATAACTTAACTCACTTTTTATTTAGAAATGGCTTAAATGCGCTGGAGGCAATCTCTTCAAAACCTTGTTCTGTTTTCACAATCATGAACACAGGAATATTGTATTGCTCTGCAACCTCAATACCTTTCGTCTCTCCTAGTACCATTAATCCAGTCGCTAGGCCATCTGCCGTCATTGAAGATGCATCCAAAACGGTAACTGATACCACTTTATTATGGATGGGTTTTCCAGTGATTGGATTGATAATGTGAGAATAACGCACACCATCTTGCTCAAAATAATTGCGGTAATCACCTGAAGTGGCAATTGCCAGATCTCCAGGTTCAATGATCTCTTGAGCGGTACGTTCATCAACTGTCGGTTTTTCTATGGCGATTCGCCAAGCTACGCCTTCTCGATTTACGCCTTTTAAGCGCATCTCACCACCGACTTCAACCATGTAATTGGCAATGCCTTGTGATTGAATGTAGTCAGCGACCACGTCGACTCCCCATCCTTTCGCAATAGTTGAAAGGTCCACATAGAGATTAGGAAGATCTTTACTTAACGTAGTGTCGGTTGCGCTAAGATGCTCAATGCCTATGTTGGTTTTACGCTCAGCCAATTCTGCATCGCTTGGCACCACATCAGGACGAGCTTCAGGGCCAAAACCCCATAGGTTAACCAAAGGACCAACAGTGACATCCAATGCACCTAAAGTAAGACCGTTAAGACGCAGCGCTTCTTTCACCACGGTTGCGGTTTGAGAAGAAACCGTAAAAGGTTCCGTTCCTTGATATTGATTAAAACGGCTGAGCTCGGAATCTTTACGATAGGTCGACATTTGATCGTTCACTTCTTCCAATAACCGATCAACTTCCTTTTGGAGAGCCTCCGAGCTAGGGATACCTTCAGCTTTCAGGTACTTAATATTGTAAGTCGTGCCCATAGTAGGGCCACTGAGATGAACTTGCTCAACCGATTTTTCACAACCCGCCAAGATGAATAGAGAAGCTAACGCAACAAGCCATTTTTTCACTTGTTTACTCCTAAAAATGAAAGTGAATATAGAAAAGAAGTGGTTATAGAAAAGAAATTCCTACACCTATTTTCTATGTTAACTGAGTTGGAATTCAAAGCCACAAGGCAAAACTAAAACTAAAACTAAAACTAAAAAAACAATGGCTGACTCATCAGAGCCAGCCATGGGTTTTACTTACTTC
>NZ_CAWNHY010000168.1:0-3392 GCF_963874335.1 Vibrio sp. V10_P2A27P122
CTTTAGTCTTAATCTGGTTAGTCGCTTAAATTTGTATGTTAGAATGCATCGCTTGAATGCGATCGGTAAGCTGTGTATGTTGCTCGCCGAATTATTATTCACTCATCTCATTACCGTTATACCGAAACTTACCGTTGGTTTTAAGTCTCATCTGGTTGTGAGCTTCGGTATAAATCATAATTTTCTAAAGAGGATTAAACATGCGCATCATTCTTCTAGGTGCTCCCGGTGCAGGTAAAGGCACTCAAGCTCAATTCATCATGGAGAAGTACGGTATTCCACAAATCTCTACTGGTGATATGTTACGTGCTGCGATTAAAGCAGGTACTGAACTTGGCAAAAAAGCGAAATCAGTGATTGATGCTGGTCAACTTGTTTCTGATGAAATCATCCTTGGCTTAATCAAAGAACGCATCACCCAAGCCGATTGTGAAAAGGGCTTTTTACTCGATGGTTTTCCTCGCACGATTCCTCAAGCTGATGGCTTAAAAGCAATGGGCATTAATGTTGACTATGTGATTGAGTTTGATGTTGCCGATGACGTTATTGTTGAGCGTATGGCTGGACGTCGTGCTCACTTGGCTTCTGGTCGTACCTATCACGCCATTTACAACCCGCCAAAAGTGGAAGGTAAAGATGACGTAACAGGTGAAGATCTTGTCGTTCGTGATGATGACAAAGAAGAGACCGTTCGTGCTCGTTTAGGTGTTTACCACGAGCAAACAGCGCCACTGATCACTTACTACGGTAAAGAAGCACAAATGGGTAATACGAAATACCTAAAATTTGATGGCACTAAGCCAGTTGCTCAAGTTAGCGCTGATATTGAGAAAGCATTAGCATAATTGGCTCAGTATAGGCTTGTTAACTTTGTTATAGTGAAAGCGACCTAAAGGTCGCTTTTTTTATGAACTTTCCTGCCGCGAATTCGTACTCAATAATTAACAATGAAATGGATGAATGGAAGTAATGCAAAATAATCAAAAACAGGGTGTGCTATTGGTTAACTTGGGAACGCCGAGTGAACCGACGGCATCGGCAGTAAAACGATTTTTAAGCCAATTTTTACATGACCAACGTGTGGTTGATATGAGTCGTTGGATCTGGTGTCCATTATTACATGGTGTGATTCTTCCGCTGCGAGCCCCCAAGGTTGCTAAGTTATATCAATCTGTCTGGATGGAAGAAGGCTCTCCTTTGATGGTGTACTCTAAACGCCAAGTGCAAGCGTTAGAACAGTATCTCGGTACACCAGTGGAACTTGGTATGACCTATGGTTCACCAAGCCTTTTAGAGGGTATCAACACATTATTGGAGCGTGGTGTTGAAGAGATTGTGGTGCTGCCTCTGTACCCTCAATATTCTGGTACTACTACGGCTGCCGTGTTTGATGGCCTTGCCAAAGCGATGAAACGTATGCCTGTGACGCCCAATTTACGTTTTATTCGTGATTATCATAATCACCCTGCTTATATACGATCTTTGGCGAGTAAAGTCCGTGACTCTTGGCAACGTAACGGGCAAGGTGACTATTTGCTTTGTTCCTACCACGGTATCCCTAAGCGATACGCCGATAACGGTGATATCTACCCACAGCATTGCCAAAAAACCACAGAACTTTTGGCACAAGAACTTGGTTTGAATGCTGACCAAATCGGCCTGACCTATCAGTCTATTTTTGGACGTGAAGAGTGGCTACAGCCTTATACGGATAAAACATTAGAGGCTCTGCCAAGCCGCGGTATTAAAAAGTTGGATATCATCACACCCGCCTTCTCGGTGGATTGTTTAGAAACCCTAGAAGAGATAGCTGAGCAAGGTAAAGAAACTTTTATTCACGCTGGTGGAGAATTGTTTACCTACATTGAGTGCCTAAATGATTCGGCAATGCATATAGAAATGATGGCTTCCTTAGTTAAGCGCTGATGAGTTGAATTCTTTTCTGGTACAAAAACGGTCACTATAGCGTGACCGTTTGTCATTATTATTCTTGAATTACTACTAGGTGAATTTGAAGCTAAACCAACTGAGCTTGTTGCTCTTCAATTTCTTCAGCGTAGCTTGTGGTTCTTTCTGCACCGTGCATCCAACGAACGAGCGTGTTAGAGCACAACAGTAAAATGACGCCGCCAATGGTTGCTGTTACTGCAATACCGCTGAAGATAGCCATCGCACCAAGCTCTCCAACATGAGAACCTACATGGCCTGCTACATAATTCGCGATTGCGTTACAACCGAACCATGCTCCCATCATTAATGAAGCAAGGCGTAGTGGGGCTAGTTTAGTGACAAGCGATAGACCAATTGGTGATAGACACAGTTCACCCAAGGTATGGAAGAAGAAGGCACCGACAAGCCATAGCATTGATGTTTTTACGGTAGTGTCACCACCTTGCTCCATAACCGCACCAACCATGCATAGGAAGCCTAGGGCTAAGAAGAACATCGCTAATGCAAACTTCATTGGCGAGTTTGGTTCACGCTTACCTAATTTTACCCATAATACGGCTAATACAGGGGCAAGAGTAATAATGAAAAATGGATTTAACGATTGGAACCAAGCCGCAGGTATCTCAAAACCACCCATCATACGATCAGTGTATTGCTGCGTGTAAATGTTCATTAAACCACCAGCCTGTTCGAAACCCGCCCAGAAAACAATAGTAAACAAACTCATCACAAGGATAACTTTGATACGATCTACTTCTGCTTTCGTTAGTGGTTCTTTATTTGCTGATTTTTTCAGTTTTAGATCGCGCTTAGCTGCTGGTTCGCGGCCAATATTACCAAGCCATGATTGAGCCATTGCCATTTGCATCACAAGGCTGATCAGCATACCAATACCAGCGGCCACAAAACCGGCTTTCCAACCAAATGAATTAGTAACTGAACCAGAGATCACACCAGCAAGTAGCGCACCTAAATTGATCCCCATGTAGAAGATGGTGAACGCGCCATCACGACGGTTATCACCTTCATTATATAGGTCACCAACCATTGTTGAGATATTGGGCTTAAATAGACCGTTACCACAGATAAGCAGTGCAAGGCCTAAATAGAAAGTGTGTAGAGAGCCAATGCCTAGCACATCTGCAGGCAGTGCTAGCGTAAATTGACCAATGGCCATTAACGCTCCACCCAATAAAATAGAACGGCGTTGCCCAAGGTAGTTATCTGCAAGGTAACCACCAATAAGCGGTGTGATGTAGACTAGCCCTGTATAGGTGCCGTAAAGATCGAGAGCATCTTTAGTCGACCAACCTAGACCGCCATTCATCGTTGCGTCTGTAAGATAAAGTACCAAAATGGCGCGCATCGCATAATACGAAAAACGCTCCCATAGCTCTGTGCCAAAAAGTAAAAATAGGCCCCTTGGGTGCCCAAAGTATTGA
>NZ_CAWNHY010000169.1:0-3372 GCF_963874335.1 Vibrio sp. V10_P2A27P122
ATAACAGTCGTATAGAGTTATGTATACAAACCATTTGGAGCGCTTAAGTGATCAATTTTACTCCTGCATCTCATGCGCAAAAAGCGCTACTTTCAGAGCGCATAAATAAGCTTGCTAAGGCTTTATCGGATGGTGTTTATGAGCGTGAAGACACCATCAAACTTTGTCTACTGGCTGCTTTAGCGGGGGAAAGTGTTTTCCTACTCGGCCCTCCTGGTATTGCAAAAAGTTTGATTGCGAAACGTCTGATCCAAGCCTTCGATAACAGCAGTTATTTTGAATACCTCATGACGCGTTTCTCAACACCAGAAGAGGTATTTGGTCCATTAAGCATTCAAGAATTAAAAGATAATGGGCGCTATGTTCGCCTAACCAAAGGCTATCTTCCTACCGCACAAGTGGTTTTTCTTGATGAAATTTGGAAAGCAGGCCCCGCCATTTTGAACACCTTATTAACGGTTGTGAATGAAAAAACCTTCAAAAATGGGAGCGATATTGAACGTGTACCAATGCGTCTTCTGGTTTCGGCATCGAACGAATTACCGGATGAAGAGAGTGGTTTAGATGCCTTGTACGATCGCATGTTAGTGCGTGTGTTTGTCAACCGTATTCAAAATAAGCAGAATTTCAAATCGATGCTGACTGTCGGTACGCCACAAGAAGCGCGCATCCCTGAAGGGCTTGCGATTACCGATGAAGAGTACCACTCATGGCAGCGACAACTTGACGATTTACTGTTGACAGATGATGTGTTTGAAAAGTTATTTGAGCTGAAAAACATGCTAGAGCATGCCGTTGAAAATCAGCCCGCTGCGGCAAGTATTGATATGTACGTTTCAGATCGCCGTTGGAAAAAAGCGGTGAAGCTGCTCAAAGCGAGTGCGTTTTTTAATGGCCGCGACTCAATCAACCCGCTTGATTTACTGCTGCTGCAAGATTGTCTTTGGAATAGCCCCGATTCTCGCGATATTGTGCGCCGCGTTATACGCGACTTTGCGTTGAAACATGCTTTTGACCAACAAGAAGTTGAACATCAAATCGTAGTGTGTCGTGAAGAGCTGGCTGAGATTCAAGAAGAGCTAGAGTCTGAATTTGGCATGTTGCTCTCGCTGGAAACATCATCCGGTTTGATTAAAAAGCAAGTGCATCAGTTTGATACCAAATCGGCAAAAACCTATCAGGTAGGCACCGCTCATGACTTGGTCAAATTGGTATTGCTGCAAAGCAATATGTCCGTATCTGAGGCCGAAAAAGGCGATAGCCGCTGGGTTTATGTGCCTAAAAGCGAGCTTGAAAGAACGATCAAAGAGGGGCATGGCGATGTGTATGGTTATGTGAATCAAAATACCAATTTGTGCCGTTTAAGATTTGATTTAGATGCTGGTAATAACCTCGTTCTTAAAGATATTGCTAATCGCTCGGTGTTGGTGAGTTTGGTGACTGAGCAAGGTTTAGACGAAAGTCTTTATCAAGAGTGGCTTACGAAAGCGGATCAAGCCGTTGCACAGTTGCAACATGCCGAACACCATTTGCGTAAAGTACGTTCTAAGTTTCACGGCGCTTTGCCGCATAACTTCATTGATCCGGAGCTGCCCACCGCTATGGAAGCGACGCTGCAGCATCTGCAGCAATTACTTGAATCGACTCATACCGAATGCGAAAAAACGGTGCTTCGTTTTAAAAACCTAAACCAGTTTTTTGCGTAAGGAGAGAAGATGCTTGGTGCCGATGGTTTAAATTTAGCGTTAATGATTGCCGATTCGGGCATCATTGATACGGCAGTGAATGATTTGCTTGCGCGCTCGCAAGTGATGATGATGGCTGAAAATCGCGGCGTGGCGAATTCAGTTAAAAATCACCTAACTAAGTGGCGTGGTAGCGTCAAAAAACGCATTACAAAAGTGTGTGAAACTGAGCGTTTTCAACAAGAGCTGACCTTATACCAAGAAGTAATTCACTGGGATGAAGAGACCTTCTTTACCCGGATTAACGAGATAATCAAACAGTTGGAATGGCACTCAGCATTTTATCTCCAAGCACGTCGTTTAATCGAAAAAAACAAGGGGTTGCATAACCCCATGTTCCCTCATTTCTTTTGTGACCAATGGTATCAAAGCCTTTGCCATGCGATTAAACAAGCGCAAATCAACGAACTTGAAAGTAACAAAGAAAAAGTGTTGGCCGATTTGTACCAGCGTATGGAAACCATGAAAAACATGGATAAAGTCACGGAATCGGGTGATGAAAGCAGCGTCGGTCGCTTGTGGGATATGGCATCGGCGAAGCTCAGTAAAACAGACATTAGTGTCATGAAACGCCATGCGGAATTTTTGAAAAAGAACAAAGGATTGCAAGAGATTGCTGAACAGCTTGGGCGCATGGCTGGCGAAGTAGATGACCCGGATCTCAACCGCACTCCAGCCGAAGCGCTGCAAATGGTGGAGGAGAAATCGGACGAAGCGACGGATGACATCGTCGGCATCCACGAAAGTGATGATCTGAACAAGCTGCTGCCCAACGAAACCATGTTTCTTGCCTATCCTGAACTTGAGGTGGTTTTCTACAAGCATTTAGTGGATAAGCGCTTGATGAACTATCGCATGCAAGGCAAGTCTCGCACCTTGCGTAAAGTCAAAGCGTACCAACCAGAACACAAACAGTTTGAGATTGAAAAAGGGCCGTTCATCGTATGTGTGGACGCTTCTGGTTCCATGAGTGGTTTCCCAGAACAGTGTGCTAAAGCGATGGCTTATGCTCTGATGCAGATCGCGCTGGCTGAGAGGCGCGAGTGCTACGTGATGCTGTTTTCTACTCAGCAAATTACCTATGAGCTGACCAAGCAAGATGGCTTGCGTGAAGCGAGTGATTTTTTAAGTTATTCATTTCACGGCGGAACGGATTTAGACCCTGTGCTAGAACAATCGGTTGAACTGATGAACAGTGACAAATACCGCAATGCAGATTTGGTCGTATTGTCGGATTTCATCGCACCTAAACCGCCGGAAGCTCTGCTAGAAAAAATCGCGACCTTAAAACATCAAAAAAATCGTTTCCATGCGGTGAGTTTGTCTCGCTATGGTAATCCACAGTTGATGGCGATGTTTGATCACTGCTGGGCATACCATCCTAATCTCGTCGGGCGACTGATGAAAAAATGGTAACGATCACTTGATAAAAACTGATGGATTGTTGCTCTAATTGTTCGCCTTCTATCCTTTGTGGGTCGATTCTTAGTCACTTGATTCATAAGTGGAAAATTTATTGTTGACTCATTTTCTTAATCCGTTAAAGTACGCCTCGTTCTCACGGCAAAGCTCGAAAGAACAATGTCAGGAGTTAATTGCTCAACAAAGTGAGCAGAGTTATTAAAAG
>NZ_CAWNHY010000170.1:0-3360 GCF_963874335.1 Vibrio sp. V10_P2A27P122
CCATTAACCATTAACCATTAACCATTAACCATTAACCATTAAAGGCAAAAATAACTTATGCCGGGGATGAGTGGCAATATTAAGTGAGATCATTACAATAAGGGCTTATTAAGCCCTTATTTTTTGGTCGTTATGTCTTTACACCTTGTCATCATTGATGCTTTGAATTTGATCCGTCGGGTGCACTCCGCACAACCCGATCCTAACGATATGGCAAGAACCATAGAGACAACCTCGCGCACCTTGCACCGTATCATCAATGAAGCTCAACCGACCCACATCATCGCCGTGTTTGATCATCACTTACAAGACCGGGGCTGGAGAGCACAACTTCTACCGACTTATAAGCAGAACCGGAAGCCGATGCCAGAAGCACTGCAACTTGGCTTAGACGCCATTCAGCAAGCATGGTGGGAATTAGGGATTGATTCACTGCTCTCGGAAGGTGATGAAGCCGATGATTTGGTGGCCACCTTAGCCACGAAAGTGGCAAGCCACGGTGAAAAAGTAACGATCATTTCAACCGATAAAGGCTACTGCCAACTGCTCTCCCCCACTTTACAAATTCGTGACTACTTTCAACATCGTTGGTTAGATCAACCCTTTATTGAACAGGAATTTGGTGTAAAGCCGAGCCAATTAACCGATTTTTGGGGATTAACGGGCATCAGTTCAAGCCAAGTTCCCGGCATTGCCGGCATTGGTCCAAAAGCAGCAAAAGAGATATTAACGCAATTTCCCGACATAGAAGCGGCCTACACCAGTGCTGATTTGGCTAAGAAATACCGTAAAAAATTTGATGAGCAGATCGATATGGCGCGAGTCTGCAAACACATTGCCACACTAAAGACCGATATAGAGCTCGGTTTTAATTTGCAAGACATTCGCTTTTCAGCGCAAGTATCCCATCCAGAATAGCAAAACGCTCCTAGAAAGGAGCGTTAAATTAACCTATTGGAGCATTAGTGCGGAGAGATGTTCGACAAGCATTGGACATGCACTGTGATCTCTTCACGATCATGATACAAATGCTTTGCCTGCATGCGGAACTTTACATCATTTTTAATCAGAAAAACTTTCAGATTTTCAATATCTTGTAAAACTTCATCATAGCGCCCTTTCATTGGCAGCTTTAAGTTAAAGATGGCTTCTTTCGCCCAACCCTTGAGGATCCACTGCCCCATTAAATGCGCAACACGAGCTGGCTTTTCAATCATGTCACACACAATCCAAGTCACGTTCTTGCGTGGCGGCTCAAATTTAAAACCATCCTCGGCATGGTGTTTCACTTGTCCTGTGTCCATCAAACTTTCAGCCATTAGACCGTTGTCGATAGCATGAACAAACATCGAACGCTTCACCAGTTGGTAAGTCCAGCCCCCCGGGCATGCACCCAAGTCTACCGCCCACATTCCCGGAGCCAAACGTTCGTCCCACTCTTCACGAGGAATAAACACATGGAAAGCCTCTTCCAACTTCAGAGTGGAACGACTTGGCGCATCGGCTGGGAATTTCAAACGAGGAATACCCATGAAAAAAGGCGAGTTATTGTTGGTGTACGAATACCCAACGAAGCAGTGTCCGGGTTGAATAAAGCAGACATGTAGCACAGGTCTCTTCGCCGACTCTTTGTTAGACAGAATCCCCTTGCCACGTAACGCTTGACGCAATGGCACGGTAAACTTACGACAAAATTTGAGCAACTCTTTCGCTTCATTGGTATCTGGCGTTTCAATGCGAATGTCACCACAACGCGGAAAACCCTCAAGTTCGGCGAGTTCAGATAAGATAGGCGAAATACGATCATCTTTAGGTAAATCGCTAAATTCCGCCGCTACCGCAAACATCTGACGAGCAAAAATAAGCGATTGGAAATCGATCTCTTTAATCAGCTTATCAGCATCACCGGCCTGATAGCACTCAAACAAAACGTAACCCGTATTGTTTTTCAAACGAGGAAAACCAAAAACCTCTAGCTTAGTCGCTTTATCTTGGATCTCTCCGGCACACTCTTTTTCAAAGCCTGCACGACAATAGAGCATTACGTGTTTCACTGGTCCACCTCTTGAATATTAAGTGCTGCATAGCCAAACACTCCCCACCCTAGCATAAAGAACACGCCACCAAATGGCGTGATCGGGCCAAACCACTTGATGCCCGTGAGTGCTAAAGCGTAAAGACTGCCGCTAAAACAAAGGACGCCGATGATAAAGCAAATTGCCGCAATGAAAAAATATTTTTGTGCTTTCGATCCCAAACGACAACGCAGCAAAATACCACACGCTAATATGGCTAAAGCGTGAATCGATTGGTACTGCACTCCCGTTTCAAACACCGAAAGCAAGTAAGGGGTTAAATACGCTTTTAGGCCGTGCGCCGCAAAAGCTCCTAGAGCGACACCAACGCCCGCCATAAAAGCCGCGATAGTGAGCAATAACTTACTCTTCATCTAACAATACCTCTTGTTCCCTTCTGGCTTTTTTGAGCATCCAATCACGGAAAGTGGCGATACGCCCCATATCGGCCTGCTTCTCGTGACAGACCACATAGAAAGCATTTTTAGTCATCAACACTTCGTCAAAAGGCGCAATCAAGCGACCCGCTTCCAGCTCTGGCTGAGCTAACACGTTATTCCCCAGTGCGATACCTTGCCCATGCGCCGCCGCTTGCAGCACCATGGTCGAATGGCTAAAGATGGGGCCGTGGTTGACATTCACCCCTTCAAGATCGTTCTCTTTGGCAAACTGTTTCCAATCTTTACGTGAAGTATCGTGTAGCAGAGTATGGCGTGTTAGATCGTCCAGTGTTTCTAAAGGCTTAGGGCCTAACAGCAGTGAAGGAGAGCAAAGCGGGATCAAAAACTCTTGATACAACTTATCCGCGCGTAAACCAGGCCAGTTACCTCGTCCATAATAAATCGCCACATCCACATCATCGGTTAACGAACCTTCATCCATATCAACCGCTTTGATACGCACATCAATATCCGGCTCTTGCTGGTTAAAATCGGCCAGACGCGGCACGAGCCACTGAATTGCAAAACTCGGCGGTAAACTAATGGTTAATGCCCCTTTCTCACTTCGCTCTAGTACCTTATCGGTGGCTTCAGAGAGTGCGGTGAAGATATCTTTAATGTCGAGAAAGTAACTTTGCCCTTCTTCTGTCAATAGCAGAGAACGATTACGACGGCGAAATAGCTTTAACCCTAAAAATTCCTCTAACGCTTTGATTTGATGACTGACTGCGGCTTGTGTCACAAATAGCTCTTCCGCAGCGCGAGTAAAACTCAGCTGGCGAGCTGCCGCTTCAAACACTTTCAGCGAGTTTAATGGTGGCAATCTTCTGGACATAGGTACACTC
>NZ_CAWNHY010000171.1:0-3311 GCF_963874335.1 Vibrio sp. V10_P2A27P122
GTATTATAAAGTATGGTAAATTCACTCGTGACGTTACCTTATCAAATATAGTAACTTCTCTTGAGCCTTTTCCAAACTCAATTTGTGTTTCAAGTTCTAGTATTTTATTTTTTAACACTTGTTGTTCATACATGTTTTTTCGCTCTGAAGCCTCTTCAGAGGTTTTGATCAACAGCTCAGTTAGAACAATTTTTAAAACCTCATCTTTATTTCTGTGCAATCGTTCAATTTCAGAGTCACTTCTATTTTCGAGAATTAATGCCAGTTTCTCTTCGTAGTCTTCAGTTGCTCCATATGAATAACGAATGTATTCAAAAGCTTCCGAGAAGTGTCTGACATTAGCCAACCTAGAAACAAAGTTGGTCTGCCTTGTAACATCAAACTTGCCTCTTATTAATTCTCGGCACTCATGAATTAAGTACTTTGACATCAGCTCTGCTACTTGTTCTTCTAATCTCATTGTTTAAACTCTTTATGATTTTGCCTAACGCCCTGTTAAGGTGTGAGCAACGCAATACCGAGGCCGCCGCATACCACCTTAAACACTAAAAACAACGCATAGTGAAAATGCCACGCGTTGCGAATCACTCTTAAACAGTTTGTTATAAAAACGCTAGCGCCGACCAAAATTAACTTTTAAAACATTAGGATGCTCTGTTTCTTCCACTAGGGTCTGACGCTTCCATATTGGATTTTGCTTCCAACTCATGCCTGAGTTTTGAATTAAAACACCACCACCACAAAATGAAGATAGACACCCTGTCATCTGTAACCCTCCGATTTGGGAGCTTTTTGGAGATAATTCTATTCTTGTTCCAGCAATCTTCATGTTTACTTCGACAGCAGTTAACGGGAAATTCAAGTCACTGAATACATCATAACCATATTTCTTGATTGCTTGTTCCTCACTTTTTAGCTCGATGAAACGCAAATATAAATAGTCTCCATTTGGGTAACTAACTTCTAATTCTTTCCCTTGCGGAGGACTTCTTAGATCAATTGGAGAACCGATATTTTCCCAAGAATTGTCCTCTATAATGATGCGTTCTTCGGGCTCTAGGCTGAGCATATTGACATTCAATCGTAGATAACCATCCTCATCTCTCACCAAAGAAACTAGGTCAATGTTATCGATTGTAATAATTTTCGGGGTTTCATAATAAAAATTACCACCTACAACTGCTAACAAGTCTTTGCGAAGCCAGTCTAAATTTCCCTTAACCATATCAGCGTTAGCTTTGTCTGCTTTAAAAGCGTGAAGCTGTTCTATTGTGTAAGCTCCGCCGTCCGCCTTTTTATGGTGCTGGGCGCAAAGAGCAATCATTCCCTCAGGATCATTATGCGGCTTTACGCTTACGGGAGGATCAAAGTGGTGATATTCAAGATATGGATTACCACATCCTTTAACGGGACAGCCAAATCCAACTTCTGTGCGAAGTACCTTTTTTACTGCATTAGGAATAGGCTTTCTTCCTGACATCGATAACAACTCCAATTTAGAATAGTTTTTATAACGCCGCATTAAGGGGCGAACAACGCACAAAAGCACTCAATGCATAGCAAATTCATCACAAAAACAAACGCATGGCAAAAATGCCACGCGTTGTGAGTCCCTCTTAAATGCTTTGTTAGCCGTTTATCTCACACTTGAATGATGAGACACGCTCTCTAACCTTTCTGCCAGCCAAATTTTAATGATTGATTGACGTGTTACACCAATACGACTCGCTTCTCTGTCCAAGGACTCAAGCATCCAGGCTGGAAAATCTACATTGACTCGTTTTTGCTTATGCATCGGTCTTTTAGCTTGCGATAGATCCAAGTCCATTACGATATCATCGTCGTCACTTTCAAACTTGGCATCAAATTCATGCGCTTTCATAAAGGCTTACCTCCGCTTTCCGTGAACGCCGAACTGAGATGATCCTGATATTCGTACCTCGGTAGGTAATTACTCCTGACCAATGCTTACCGTTTAGTAAGCCGACAACCAAATATCTGGGCTCATCACTCGTGTTAGCAGGGATCTCGATAAGATCTGAATCATTCCACAACCCTTGAGCTGTATGAAAATCAATACCGTGCTTTTCGAGATTACTTCTGCTTTTGTTTTCATCAAATTCAAATTTAATCATGAGTAAAAACTACACCCTTTTTACTCATTAGGCAAACTTTGTTTATTGATGACGGCTAACGCCCGCCTAAGAGGCTGGCAACGCATACCACTAAACTCAAACACAACAACCGTAACCACTGCAGCTCATTGGGACTGGAAACGCCACGCGTTGACAGTCCCTCTTGAGGCGTTTGTTAGCTTCGTAGCCTATTGTTTAACAATGATTTTTAAATACATTTGCTTGAAATGTATTTTACGCAAATGCATCACACAAACACACGTCCAGAGCCAAAAGCTGTGAAGTTGACAGCCAAAACTCAAAACAATAAAGGTTAAGTTGGCCACGGCTAAGAATCCGCGACAAAGAAAGCAAGATCACAGCGATGATGCTGCTTTTTGTGAAACCAAACTTTCCGAGTTGAGCATCCAACAACATTGAAGCATCGAGGTTTGATGGTTTTCAGCGACTTTGAAACCACTGAACTTTCAACACGTTCGACCAAATCAGCATCAAGAAAAAACGCAAAAGCCAACTTGTGCAATTTGAATGCTAAAAGCTGATTTTTCAGAACGATTGAGTTTGGATTTTGATGATTCCAGCCTTTAAGAAGCTAACGCCCGCTTAAGGGGCAGCCAACTCTACTACCAACTTAACGCATAACACCGTAATCACAAAAACCAACGCGTAGTAAAAATGCCGCGCGTTGGCTGTCCCTCTTGAAGCGTTTGTTAGGTGTGTGCCAATTAGCGATGTTTGTATTGAGTTGGACAGTAGCCTCGACTGATTTCTGAGCTGCGCAACTTCGCATGTTTTGTGTTACGACCCGAAACGCGACCACGCCACAATTTAAAACTACTAGGTTTGAGTCGACTACGCATAAACCTAATCACTTCAGCTTCATTCAAACCAAATTGATGCTTGATTGCTTCGAATGGGGTGCGGTCTTCCCATGCCATTTCTATAATTCTTGACTCGATTGCCGTGTTCAGTTCCATGTCAAATAACCAAATTTTTGAAAACTGGTTTTACGTTCAGCCTCAATTTTTGGTTCATATAGCTGAGAACACCTAACGCCCGGCTAAGGGGTTGACAACGCACCGCCGAACTCAAAAAACACACTGTAAACATTGAACTTCAATTTTGCGCTAAAGCCGCCACGCGTTGGCAATCCCTCTTGAGCCGTTTGTTATGCAA
>NZ_CAWNHY010000172.1:0-3286 GCF_963874335.1 Vibrio sp. V10_P2A27P122
ATTAAGACGAGAATAGTTACCGCCCCTAAACCTATGCCGATGTGAATGGAACGTTGAGCCGATGAAATCGTCTCCTCTACGGTTTGATTGAAATCGACATTACTGGCTTCAACTAACGCTTTAAATTCACTATTTAATTGTTCTAAAAATTCGTTCGACTGTTTTGCTCTGGCAGGTAAAGTCGCAAAATCTGTGCTGCCATCAATAAGTGATGCTGCAATATCAAACGCAATTTCTTGATAGCTATTGAGTAATCTCTTTAGGTTCTCAACGAGAGCCGCGTGTTGAGGTGACACTCTTTTTAAATTATTGAGCTCCTCATTGATTAAGTTTAAGTAGTTTTTAGCGCTGTCCATCAGTTCATCATCACCAGTGCTAACCGCAGTTTGCAGTGCTTGGTCTAGATTTTTTATAGTATTGCGAGCATTAGTTACTGAGCTTAATGCGGGGAAATATTCATCGCGTATCTGCTCAATACTGAGTTGAGTCTGGGTTTGAACTTGGTATTGTTGAAATAAAAATACGGCAAACCCGACAATGGCAATAATAGATAGAATTCCTACCTTATGCTTTATTTTTAATTTATGAGCAATATCCATATTTCCCACCATTCACATCGAGATTATTACGTACTATGTCAATACGTTAGGTATTTTTATCTGTGAAATTAGTATAGTTCAGATTTTTTTAAGTGATGAACGGATGAGAGATAATTTAAGCGAATGGAAATAATTCAAAGAGTTGGTTAAATAAAAAAAAGAGCCAGTAAAACTGGCTCTTTAATCAAGGTGTTTGTGTTTGAGAATTAACGAGTTCCGTACACCACGATAGTTTTACCGTGGGCAGAAATTAAATTCTGCTCTTCGAGCATCTTCAAAATACGTCCCACAGTTTCACGAGAACAGCCTACAATTTGGCCGATCTCTTGACGGGTGATTTTGATTTGCATGCCATCTGGGTGCGTCATTGCATCAGGTTGTTTCGCTAGGTTGAGTAGCGTTTGTGCAATACGACCCGTCACGTCTAGGAAGGCTAAATCACCCACTTTTTGACTGGTGACTTGTAGACGTCGAGAAATTTGTGCAGACAGACGCATTAAGATGTCTGGGTTCACTTGGATAAGCTGACGGAATTTCTTAAATGAAATTTCCGCAACTTCACAAGGAGATTTTGCACGAACCCAAGCAGTACGCTCTTGGTCTTCTTCGAATAGACCAAGTTCACCGATAAAGTCACCTTGGTTTAGGTAAGAGAGGATCATCTCTTTACCTTCTTCGTCTTTAATCAATACCGCTACCGAGCCTTTGACGATGTAGTACAGCGTCTCTGCTTTTTCGCCCGCATGAATCAACGTGCTTTTCGATGGGTATTTATGAATATGACAGTGTGAAAGAAACCACTCTAGTGTTGGATCGGTTTGAGGTTTACCTAGAACCATAATATCTCACTTCCTCTGCAGGGTACGCTTGCCGCTTTCCATATTGTAGCTAAGCCTAAAATAAGCTTACTAGGATAAGAGCACTTTCCAAATGCTGCAAGCTAACTTGTGTTTCGGTTAAGGATAGTATCCTTTTTCAGAAACGATTTCTTGATTTTAATCGTGTCAGTGGCATGATTTTTTACGCAAAACTGTGCACATGATCACGGTATGAAAAGTAACCGTCAACTTGTCCGATCACTTAGCCAATTTTACCTGTTTCAATCAATTGCTGCAGGATCGGTCTGACGATCAATTCCATCGCAAAACTCATCTTGCCACCCGGTACCACAATGGTGTTGTGGCGCGACATAAAAGAGCCATCAATCATGGCGAGCAGATAGGGGAAATCAACATTCTTTATGCCGCGCAGGCGTATCACGACGAAGCTTTCATCCAAACTAGGGATGCCCTTGGCGTTAAGTGGGTTTGAAGTATCAACCGTCGGTACCCGTTGGAAGTTGATGTGAGTTCGTGAGAATTGGGGGGTGATGTAATTGAGGTAATCATCCATCGAACGGACGATGGAATCCATCACCGCTTCACGTGAATGGCCTCGATCACGAGTATCACGCACGTACTTTTGTATCCACTCAAGGTTAACGATTGGTACCATGCCTATCAAAAAATCGACATGCTGTGCGACGTTTACATCGCCATCGACTACACCGCCATGCAGACCTTCGTAAAACATCACATCCGAGTTGTCTGGTAAATCTTGCCAAGGTGTAAAGGTGCCGGGCATTTGATTGTAGGGCACAGCTTCGTCAAAAGAGTGTAGATAGCGGCGAACTTGGCCTGTGCCTAATTTCCCATATTGGCGGAAAAATTCTTCCAATGCAGGAAAATCATTGGCTTGTGGGCCAAAGTAGCTAATGTGCTTCCCTTGTTCGCGCGCTTTACGAATTTCCACATCCATTTCTGGCCGTGTAAAACGATGGAAGCTATCCCCTTCAACCCATGCTGGTTTAATGTTCATCATATTGAACATTTTGCGAAAGGCTTCAGAGGTCGTAGTTGTACCGGCACCGGACGAGCCGGTGACAGCGATAATTGGATGTTTTGCTGACATGACAAACCCTGTCTGTATGTAACGTACTTGTTATCGATGGCTGCAATATAGCACGAAAAGAGTAGATTGTTTTGAGCTGAAATTATTTACGCAATTGAATATCCACACTTTCATGCAACTCAGAATAGACGATGATCGCTTCCCCTGTTGCGAGCTGTTTCTTTATTTGCTCGATTTTTTGCTGCAATGGTACTTCCTGCTCTCCGTAATCAGTACCTTCGCGTAATACAAACGTTTCAATCAAATTATCCAGTGTTTCTGGCGCAATGTGCTGCCAAGGAATAAGCATGACGACCTCTTAAACTGTCATGGAGAAAAGGGTATCGATTTAAAGCGATATGTGATTAATCATGCGTTGCATTGATGGTCAATAGGGTTGCTGTGACGCAGGTTTTCGTAATAGGTTGGAAGTGCTTCTTCGAGCCAAAATTTAGGCTTAAGCGCGCTACCGCTGAGAAAACCGACATGGCCACCTTGGGTAAATAAGCGGTAATGGATATTCTCTGGTAAAGAAAATTTGGGGATCACGGCATCCGTCATAAAGGGATCATCTTGCGCTTGAATGATTTGTAGCGGCACGCGAATTTGTGTCAGCTTTGAAAGGCCTGAGCACTGCTGGTAGTAATCCTGCGCATCTTGAAAACCATGCAAAGGCGCGGTGATGAGATCGTCAAATTCGTAAAGTTTTTTGATGTGTTTAATTTGATGCTTAGAAATACCTAACTCATTATGTAAAA
>NZ_CAWNHY010000173.1:0-3263 GCF_963874335.1 Vibrio sp. V10_P2A27P122
AAAAAAGCGAGCACTAAGATCGATTTTATCTATTTGATTTTAAATGTAATTATAGCAACTCAACCGACTGTTAGGCGATCGCGAATTCTTCGTTAGTTGGGTTTCCATTAGTATCGTATCCGCTAACAGGGATTTGGACATAAATGTTTCCGTGCTTTTTCTAAATAAGCAAAACATGAATAACCACATGTATGGTAAAGTCAATTAACTCAGCGCAAGTCTAGATAGTGCTGTTCACCAAGCTAAACTAAGAAATTCGGTAGATGTCGCCCTTTATTTCCAAATAACCTAACTGAACTTGCTCAAACAGTATTGTTTCTGTTCTATCTTTCATCGTTTTACTTGTGCTAGAAAAACCGAGTACTTCCGTAATCGACTTAACTAAGTCATCGCTAGATATAGAGAAAGTATCCTTAACAGTCTCTATTGCGGCTTTTGCGATTTCACCATCATAGATCAAATCATACTTGCGCTCGTTTGACGGGAGTTCAACTCGATTACGAATCGTAATCTCACCTTGGCTTTTAGCAATAATGAATTCACCGTCTAATTCAACTTTACCTTGCCGATTGAGTAAACCAATACCATCTAGAATCGATCGATTAATCCGAGCCCCACTTCGCGTGCTACCCACCGCAGACAAAAGACGAATGGTTAGATGCTTGACGTGAATTGGAGATTCAAGCTCTACAATTTTGATAATATCCTCTGCTAGGGCTGTCGTGCTTACTTCTGGGATCGTATCGCCATACCCAAGGTATAACTGCTCTTCAGGGAAAGCCTGGTAAACGGCAGCAGATGCCTGATGTTCAACTTCTACCCTGTCAATCGCCGCTTTTGGCTTTGATTTTACAGTCTCTTCAACAATAGGCTCTGAATCATAGGCTTCATAATAAGCAATAGTTGACTTGATAGCATCATTTAACCTTTCCGTTTCTTTATGGCGGTTGCGGAACCAATCAGTACTCCAAATGCGGTGAAAGCGCCAACCAAGTCCTTCAAGGACACTCTGACGAATACGATCTCTATCACGTGCGCTCTTTGAACTGTGGTATGTCGCGCCATCACACTCTACCGCAAGTATATAGCGACCAAGTTTATTTGGATCTCTCACTGCAATATCAATATAGAAACCAGCACAACCTACTTGTGGTTGAACTTGATAACCTAGAGAGCGAATGGAAGAAATAACATCCTCTTCAAAAGGTGAATCAGGTGCTTTGCCCGTCTCTTCTCGCTTAATGAGATCGCCTGTTTCAGCATAATGTAAGAAGTTCTTCAGCGCTCGAACACCAAACGGCGATGCCTCAGTCGTTGGCATTTCATCACCTTTGAAGTTACTGAATACCTCCATGCACATACGAGCACGTGAGATAAGAACGTTGAGTCTTCGTTCACCGCCATCACTGTTTAGTGGACCGAAACTCATTGGCAAGCGACCTTCGTTCGTCTTACCATAGCCGATACTGATATAGATGGTGTCACACTCGTCACCCTGCACGTTTTCAAGGTTCTTAACGAAGAAATCTTCCCCTTCTTCATGCTCTCCAAAAAAGTCCTCAAAATCTGGGTTCGCTTTTCTTAGTCGTTCAACTTCCAAAAGGATTGCATCCCGCTGAGCTGTACTGAATGCAACAACACCTAGTGTTTGATTTGGCGTTGTCTTAGCATGTTTAATTACAGCTTCTGCAACCTCTGTCGCCTCTCCCACATTACTTCGTGAGCCACCACGATCGTATGTAGTATTCGGCAAGTAGTTAAAACTCAAACCTTTCGCATGAGGGTTAATGCCCGACGAAGGGAAAATCATCAGCTTATTGTCATAAAACTCTTGGTTAGACACTGCAATCAATGACTCATGACGACTACGGTAATGCCATTTAAGCATCTTTTCTGGTGTACCTGACGCTAAGAACATGCCCAGAATACTTTCCATATCCGCAGTGAGGCTTTCTTCTGCGTCTTCATCATCTAAGACTAATTGTTTGCCGAAGAAACTTGTTGGCGGCATCTGCTTGGTATCACCAACCACGATAACCTGCTTACCACGCATAATAGCCCCAAGCGCATCAGCAACTTTAACCTGTGAGGCTTCATCGAAGATTACCAAATCGAAATCAACCACACCTGGCTCTAAATAAGTCGCTATCGACATTGGACTCATCATAAATACGGGCTTGATCTGCTGGATCACACGACCTGATTTATTAAGCAGTCGTCTAATTGGCATTTGACGGCGCTTCTTATTGAACTCACGTCTTAAAGTTTCAACTTCACCTCTTGCTGATGGGTTGGGTAAATTATCGTAGAGCTGCTTAACCAATGACTCTTGAGCAAAGTGGAACAGTCGCCCGTCTATGAAGCTGAACTGCTCAATCTGTTTTTCATGCTCAACTCGATCGAAATAACGGATTTCATCTCTTGAATCATACTGATGTTCAACAAGTGAGCGATAAAACGTATATTTGAAGCAGTCACGGAAAAGTGTTGGCACATTAGCCCAAGTAAATGCCTCCTGTTTCCATTTTGAAAGTCCGATTCGGTCTAACTCAGCTCCTAAGCGATTAAAGCGAGTTAGAGGGTAAAATTTTTGAATATCTTTCCCCAACAACTCAACATCATCAATAGATAAAGAGTCACAACAGTCAGTAAAGTTCGTCAGATCTAGCTGAAGTAATGAAGCTAATTCGCTCAGCATACTTTCACGTTTACTGATTAACTCTTTTACATGGTTAAGCTCTGTCGTGGTAAATCCAATTTCCTTTGAAGGGTCTAAGTACTGCGCAGCACTCGCATCGAGTGAGCCAGACTTAATTCCTGAATGGCACTGGTGAACCCATTGAAGCGGTTTTAAGATCGCGATCCAGTCAGTACTCTCATTTTTAAAATGACTACCGATAGTATCTATTGCTAGTTGTGCAGAATCGATGAAGCGCTTTTGAGTTGAGCGATACTCCAATACGGTATCAATTCTTTCAATCCATTCATTTACACCGCCAGCAAGTCCATTCTTAGACATACCAGCATAAGTACTTTTCGCTCTTCGATAGTCACCTGATAAGAATCGCCACCATTTCTGACCAGTCGTCAGCAATGAGCCACGGACAGGCATCCAATCGTAATCTAAAGCATTATCGACAAAGCACTCTGATAACTCTAATGCCGATCAGTTAAGACTTTAATCGGCAGATCAGTTGAATGATCCTACCTTTATGTAAAAATCCGATAGACCTTGTTTATCGGATTTTTTTATGCACGTTTCT
>NZ_CAWNHY010000174.1:0-3241 GCF_963874335.1 Vibrio sp. V10_P2A27P122
CTACACTACTGCTTAGAGCGCGACATTCCATTTTTGTATGCTTCATCAGCCGCAACCTATGGCGATACCGATACCTTCATTGAAGAAAAAGAGTATGAAGGTGCGCTGAATGTATACGGCTATTCCAAGCAGCAATTTGATAACTATGTGCGCCGCATTTGGCAAGAAGCACAAGCACACGGTGAGACCCTTTCCCAAATTACCGGTTTTCGTTATTTCAATGTCTATGGCCCGCGTGAACAGCACAAAGGCTCAATGGCTTCTGTTGCTTTTCATTTAAATAATCAAATGAATGCGGGTGAAAACCCGAAACTGTTTGCTGGTAGTGAAACCTTCCAGCGTGATTTCGTTTATGTAGGTGACGTTGCGGCTGTGAATTTATGGTTTATGAACAGCGGAGTATCCGGTATTTATAACTTAGGTACTGGCAATGCTGAATCTTTCCAAGAAGTCGCTAAAGCCGTTATCAAGCACCATGGTAAAGGTGAGGTTGAAACCATTCCATTCCCAGAGCACTTAAAAGGTGCGTACCAAGAGTTCACCGAGGCCGATTTAACGAAATTGCGCGCCGCAGGTTGCCAGCATCAATTTAAGACGGTGGCTGAAGGTGTGGCTGAGTATATGACGTTGATTAATAAGTAGTGATGGCTGTAATCACCCCCTCCTAACCTCCCCTAAAAGGGAGAGGAACTAGTAAACACCTCTCCCTAAAAGGCAGTAACTAATAGATCTCTCCTCTCAATGGAAGACTAATATGGAGTGACGATTGGAAGAGGGAAGAATGAAAAATTGATCGTGTTTTTTAGACATATGAAAAGCATTTGCTGCTAACTCGTGGAGTATTGATGAATATATTAATGGCCTTATCTCAACTTGAGGTCACTGGGGCAGAGGTTTACGCCACAACCGCTGGCGATGAACTGACAAAGCGTGGGCATAAGGTATTTTATGTTTCCGATACGCTAACAAAACCTCACCAAGGGCTATTTTATAAACTCCGTTTTAATAAACGCAGTATTCCTCGCCGCTTTTGGCATGTGGGTTATCTTATTTATCTGATTAAGAAACACCATATCCAACTAGTGCATGCTCACTCTCGCGCCTCCAGTTGGAGTTGTCACATTGCTTGCAAATTAACAAATACGCCTATGGTCACCACAGTACATGGTCGTCAGCCTGTACACGCATCTCGTAAAAAATTTCACGCCATGGGTGACAAAGCACTACCGGTTTGTGAGGCCATTGAACAACAACTCATGACTGAATTGAATGTTCCACAAAGCTCGCTCGCCGTAAGCCGAAACGGCATTGAAACGCAAGAATTCACTTGGCAAAACGCTCCTCAAAATAGCAAACCCGTGGTCAGTATTATTGGTAGGTTAACCGGCCCCAAAGGGGATCTTTGCTATCGGTTGCTCGATGAGTGTTTAGACTCAGCAAAATACCAGATTCAGGTCATATCTGGCTCTAAAATTGAAGCGCGTTTTGATAAGTTTACTTCTGACGTTCACTTTCTTGGTTATTCACAAGATGTCGTCTCGATACTTGCTCAATCAGACTTAGTCATTGGGGCTGGCAGAGTGGCAATGGAATCTTTGCTGTGTGGACGGCCTACCCTGGCAATCGGTGAGGCAAGTGCAATTGGTATTGTCGATGACGATAATATCGCTGCGGCCATGGCAAGCAACTTCGGTGACATCGGGCCTAAAGATCTCGATATTGATTTTTCAAAAGTTAGTCAATATGTAGAACAAGGGTTAAAAACGCCGCACTGTTCACCACAAGTCAGTGAGATAATCCACAACAGCTACAGCTTAACCAATGTGGTCGATCAAATAGAAGATATTTATCAAACGGTTTATGTTGAAAAGCTGCGTAAAGAGATGCCGATTATTATGTATCATCGCTTTATTAAGGATGAAAGTGAAAAGGGCGTACATGGTACCTATCTGCATATTGACATGCTTGGAAAGCACTTCAACCTGCTAAAAAAAATGGGGTTTGAAACGCTAACCTTTAAAGATTTAGCGGATAAAGGGCTTATTCACCGCCTTGAATCAGGCAGGCGCTATATCATCTTAACGGTTGATGACGGCTATCAAGATAACTACGAATTGATGTTGCCGCTATTACGAAAATACGGTTTTAAAGCGGTTGTCTATGTAGTAACGGGGGAGGATTTTAACCGTTGGGATGTTGAAGTACCGAGCAACCCAGAAAAACCAGTGCCTTTAATGTCTCGTCAGCAAGTCAAAGCATTACACGATTCAGGGCTAGTTGAAATTGGCGGCCATACAATGACTCATCCATTTCTCAGCAAACTCAGTGAATCTGAACAGCGTAAAGAGATCTCACGCAATAAGCTTGAACTCGAAGAGCTACTAGGCGAACAACTGGTTTCTTTTGCATACCCCTATGGCGATCATGATGCGCACTCAAAACAGATCGTGCATCAATGTGGCTATCAATTTGCGGTTGCAACCAACAGCGGCCCATTGTTAATTCATCAAGATCCATATCAAATACGACGTATTGCTATTTTCCCTAAAACCGATGTGTTTGGCCTATGGCGCAAAGTGCGCGGTAATTATACGTTTCGTAAATTAGGAAACTAACTATGGCGTGCAAATAATAACAACTTTAGTTTATTAACCTAAGCTCATACTAAGGGATTGAATATGTCTGGTTTCTCTTTTATAGAAAAATTGCGTAATAAAATTAGGATTAAACCGAACAATCATATTCAGGTTGGTAAAAATACTCGAATCCGTTACTGTGACATTCACGTTAATGGTAAAAACAATCACCTTATCATTCATGATGGTGCTAATTTAAAAGGCGTCTCAATTGAGTTGAATGGTGAAAACTGTACCTTAGAAATCGGGACAAATTGTGTTATAGGGGAGAATTGCTTTTTCTCTTGCCGAGAACGTAATACTCAACTTGTTATCGGTGACAACTGTATGTTTTCACGTAATGTAAAGATAATGACCAGTGATGGCCATGATATATTGCGTGATGGGAAGCGTATCAATTTAGCTAAAAGTATTTATATCGGTTCACGAGTTTGGTTAGCCGATAACGTCACTGTATTAAAAGGCGTGTCAATTGGCAATGGTTCGATCGTTGGTATTAACTCAACAGTAACACATTTCGTTGCCGATAACTCAGCAGCAGCGGGTAATCCTGCTCGAGTTATCGCTGATTCTATAGTTTGGCAGGAAGAGTTGACTTTTTAAAC
>NZ_CAWNHY010000175.1:0-3224 GCF_963874335.1 Vibrio sp. V10_P2A27P122
GTAGCTAAATTATTATATTTGTGATGTTTTTGTTAATTTGGGGTAAATTTACTCCTTTATTTTTTATGGATATAGGGAAATAATGAAAATAATTAATTCCAAAATTGACATAATAAGATGCGAGCAGACGACCTAATATTGTTTTCACAAGTGATGGAACTGGGAAGTTTTAGTAAAGTAGCAGAACAGAATAGCCTTACAAATTCAGTAGTTAGTAAAAGAATGGCGCGTTTAGAAGAAGAGTTAGGCGTGCAGCTATTATATCGAACTACGCGTAAATTAACTCTGACTGAAGCGGGCAAGGCACTGTTACAGGGTGCGAAAAATGTGAAGCTTGCCACTCAAGAAGCCGTCGATGCGGTGGCTGGGTTTGGTGAAAATGTCAGCGGCCACATCAAAATGTCGGTACCCACCATATCAGGCGATCTAATATTGGCCGACGCGGTTGCGGAATTTTGCAATTTACACCCCGGCTTAACAGTGGACATGTCGCTTGATAACCGTTTTGTTGATTTAGTAGAAGGAGGTTTTGACCTAGTGATCCGCACTGGTTATTTGGAAGATTCAAGCTTAATTGCGCGGCATATTTTAGACTCACAGTGGGTTGTGTGCGCTTCTCCCTCTTATATTGCGAAAAATGGAAAACCGTTAAAACCGGAAGATTTAGTCAACCACAACTGCTTTCAATACGCCTACCAAACCACAGGCGCGAGCGAGTGGGAATTTAAAGGCCGCAAAGGAAGCTACATTGTCACAGTCTCGGGCTGCTTTTCTACGGATAATGCCACGGCACTGAGAAAAGCGGCTTTAGGCGGCCACGGCATTGCTTATGTACCGCGCTGTTTGGTTTATCATGATTTTCGGAACGGCCAACTAGTGGATATTTTCCCGGAACAAGTGGGCAAAAAATTGGGTATATACGCCGTGTATCCCTTTACTCGCCAACCCCCGAATAAAGTCCGCTTGCTGATAGAGCACATCCGCGCCCGCTATTTGACTATTTCACACTATTTTTGAGTGTGACTTATGTAAAGCATGCCTTCGGTCTGTATACCGTTCTGTTCCTCCCCTTGAAGGGGAGGGAATCAGTTTCGTGAGAGTTGGGAGTGTGCCATTTATTATGATTGATATGGCTTACTAAAACACTTTTGCCCCAAACCTTGTTATCGAGTGGTTTACAGCGTTTTGCTGGTAACTCATTATGCTATACATTATCTAATGTCATCATGTACTGAGAAGATAAAATGAGCAAAATACGACCATCAGAAAAAGAACTTCTTGAGGGAATGCCCCCTTCAACTAAACACTTTGATGAATTTATAAATGTAACACCAGTAGCATTAAGCCTAGAGCAAAATGATTCTCTTACGGAAGAAGATAAAATGAGACTAATTTGCTCTCGGTTTTTGGATATCAAAGAAGATGACTTAATGGAAGGCGATGAGTTTTTCACTGAATTAGATTCGGGGAAGTACGATGAAGCTTAGCTTGCGGATATCATAAAGTCTGAAATCTACCCACCGTTGAGCCAACTGGTTTAATGTTTTTACGCCATTGCCCAGCGCCTTTAGCTGACGCGTTTTTGCCCCTTTCCTTGTTACGTATCACCTAAAAAATTCTACATATCACTAGCAAATTGACCAAACTTTAGCAATGCAACATGGTGATTGCTCTATTGGTGTCAATTAAGTGATGCTGTTGCAGATAATCTGTTGAACCAGAACTTTAATCCCGTTGCGCTAAATCAAGTCTGGGCGCTAGGTGACGAGGTAGAAAATGAGGGGGATATCGGATATACGGGTCATAAATATGATGCCGACTTAGCGTTGAGCTATATGTAGACAGGATACTTTGATCCAGTCATAGATCGCTTATTCTCGAATGCTCTGGTTGAGCCATGCGCAGCATGGTAACAGCATTGCACATGATTTCAACCGCTATACTTATACCAATAATAATCCGTATAAATACACTGACCTTGATGGAGGAAATGGTTTTTTTGAAATTGCTGCTTTGGAGCTGAGATTTCCGCTTTTCAAAATGAAGGTGTTGGTGCGGCAGCCAAATCTCTTGCTGTGAGCTGAGTTCTAACAGTCGCTACTGGAGGACTCGGAATTCAGTCTATAAAGCATACAAGGGGGCTAAGGTTTCCAGTGGAGCTTAATCTGTTGTTCAAGGTGTCAAACTAGAAAAACAATTAGTGTCTGAATCTCAGTTAACAGAGCTTACTGAGGGTGGATGCACAGTGATTAGTCAACCTGCTAAGCAGGCAAATCGTATTACTGAACAACATAGCAAAGGTATTGCTAGGGTCGGAGTTACGATAGCTATTTCACTCAAAGGTTGAAATGGATCAACCTTTGAGTGAAATGGCATGTCTTGTATTTTATGTATAAATATTAATGTGTTAGTGTTAGATGATGAGGAATGTAGCGCTGTTGCTTTACATATCAAATACAAAAGGATTAACTTGCGAGAGTCACTAAAAGGTTTAATTAAAAATACACTTATATACCGATATACGTTACCTAATAAAAAGTTAGATATCGATGGTATGGCGCTGAGCAATATTGAAGATGATTGCTTTAGCTGCGAATGTGAAACCGCATTAGCTGAAATAATTTATAACAGTGTAATTGAGTATTCATTTAATCAATTTGATCTAACAGACAAAGATTATCAAGCAATGTATTCTAGAGCATTGCGCTCAAAAATACGTTTCAATCCTGAAGCATCAGACAAGACAAAAATTTCTTATGGTTTTTTTGGTGAAGTCCTACTCTATTGCTTTCTAGTACATTACTACTATGCCGACCCTATTATCGCTAGAGGATATTTCTACAGCCCTGTAGATAAAAAAGAAACTGCTGGATATGACTCTTATCATTTAGTTGATAGTGGTAATAGTATACACCTTTATTTTGGTGAGGTTAAATTCAGAGATTCTCTTTCTAGCTGTGTACATAGCGCTATAAAGGGACTGGATAAAGTAATTTCTGATGATTATTTGTCATCTAATGTTATTAATCTAGAAGACCGTTTAGACCAGTTTAACCTTAAAGGATCTAAACTTGAGGAAGTAATATTAGCTTGGCAAGATGACCCTGAAATTAATATTCTTCAAGAGCTTGAAAAATATAATATGTCATTGACATATCCAATATTGCTCGTGTATCAAGATAAAAAACTAAATTATGATGATGAAATTAAGAGAGCGGTAAAGT
>NZ_CAWNHY010000176.1:0-3210 GCF_963874335.1 Vibrio sp. V10_P2A27P122
CAAGCAAATCGAAGCGGAAGCGCAACAGATTGTTAATCAAGTCTTTGCCGACGCTGGTTTGTAAGCAAACTTATCAATTAAAATAGGCGGCCAGAGGCCGCCTATTTTATATTTAGTCGTCTATTATCTTGGTTAAAGCTGAGGCCAACTGTCGGGAACGATGAACCAGAACTTTCCGCTGTCACTTTGGCAATGCACAAAACCATGCTCTTCATTTGCTGTGTAACGCGTGCAGTTTTTACCTTTCCCGCTAATCCATTGAGGCTTTTCCAGTAAGAATAATGCTTCATCTATTTGATGTGACTGGCTTTGATAACACCAAAAACCAGCAATTTGTGACAGATTGAGTTTATAACCTAGGCATTCACTAGGAACAGGCTCATCGTGAAAAGGGTTTACATACAAGCGCCCTTGCATCAGTAAATGACGGCTAACGTCACGCCAAAGTGGGTAAGCCGCACTAAATTGGGCTGATTGGGAAAGGGTCAATTGGTGGTTCAGCATATGTTCAAGTTTGAGATCTAATCGATCTTGAGCATTGGGACCATACCACAGCCCTTGATGTAGCAGGTAAAACTTCACTGCGACTTCCCAATGCTCATAACGCTGACTGCGTTTATTTTTGATGACAAAATCTAGCGAACCTAGTGTACTTCCTGCCTCGTTCAGTTGAATTTCTTCAGAAACGGCGGAATAAGTGGGGTTTAGCGTAAACAATAAAGAACATAAATGCTGGTAGAGAAAGCCTAATCTAGGGTTCCCTCTGTATTCTTCTTTCAATATCGGAACATTGGGTAAAAAAGGAGTACGCGCCGCGACCACACCCTCTCCTTGGAAAAGAGTAGGGGTTGTCGACACCCAGTGTGCCAGTGTGTTGAGGTCCATTGTCATTAATTGTTCTCGTCCTTATTTTTCGACATTCTAGCTTGAAATTGTTATAACCACGCTAATGATAAAACTCAATTTTGGAATGAAAGATGGATAATTTAAAACTTGAAGCTCTGCTCAATCAAAAGCTTAATCCTCAATTGATTAAAGACTATTGCCCTAATGGATTGCAAGTTGAAGGTCGCACTGAAATCAAAAAGATTGTGACGGGTGTGACGGCCTCGCAAGCGCTGATTGAACAAGCAATTGAACGAAATGCTGACGCTTTATTAGTGCATCATGGTTATTTTTGGAAAAGTGAGCCTGAGTCCATCCGTGGAATGAAAGGACACCGGATCCGAGCTTTGATACGAAATGATATAAATTTATACGCATATCACTTGCCGTTAGACATCCATCCAGAATTAGGCAATAACAAATTGCTAGCTGATTTGTTGTGTATTCATGTTGATGGCGGATTAGAAGGGCATCCTCAGTCGGTCGCCATGTTCGGCCATTTTGAACAAGCGTTGACAGCCGATGAGCTCAGTCAACGAATCGAGCAAGCTTTACAACGACGGCCACTGCACGTAGCTCCGAGCTCAAACAAAATCATCAAAACGGTGGGTTGGTGTACTGGTGGTGGGCAAGATTACGTCGATCTAGCGGCGCAGCACGGATTAGATGCGTTCATCTCTGGTGAAATATCAGAGCGGACTACCTACTCAGCAAGAGAGCAAAATATTCATTATTTTTCTGCAGGGCACCATGCCACAGAGCGTTATGGCGTTAAGGCACTGGGAGAATGGTTAGCGAGCGAATATGGCTTTGAGGTTGAGTTTATCGATATCAATAACCCTGTGTAGTGGGCTTGTTTCTGATCAATGTATCAAATGAAAAAAGAGCGAGTGGGAACTCGCTCTTTTCTATTAAGTACTATGACTGGGTTTGCTATTCGCGTTCGTGTAACGGTTTAAAGTTACGCATTTTTTGACCAGTGTAAAGTTGGCGAGGACGGCCAATTTTATTATCTGGATCACTGTGCATTTCATTCCAGTGGGCAATCCAACCGATAGTGCGAGACATTGCGAAGATAACGGTAAACATAGAGATTGGAATACCGATAGCCTTCAGAATAATACCTGAGTAGAAATCCACGTTAGGGTAGAGTTTTTTCTCAACAAAGTATTCGTCAGAAAGCGCGATGCGCTCAAGTTCCATCGCCACATCTAACAGTGGGTCTTGAATATTCAGCTCTTTGAGCACTTCATGGCAAGCCTCACGCATTACCGTCGCTCTTGGGTCGTAGTTTTTATAAACTCGGTGACCAAAACCCATCAAGCGGAATGGATCATCCTTATCTTTTGCTCTGACGACATACTCAGGAATGTTATCAACGTTGCCTATCTCTTCTAGCATACGCAGACAGGCTTCGTTAGCCCCCCCATGAGCAGGCCCCCACAAAGAGGCAATGCCAGCCGCAATACAGGCAAACGGGTTAGCACCAGAAGAACCGGCAAGGCGAACCGTTGAGGTTGACGCGTTTTGTTCATGATCGGCATGCAGTGTGAAAATTTTATCCATCGCGCGTGCAACCACAGGGTTCACTTCATACTCTTCACACGGCGTTGCAAACATCATGTGTAGGAAGTTCTCGGCATAGCTTAAGTCATTACGCGGGTAGATAAATGGTTGGCCGACAGAATACTTGTAGCACATCGCCGCCAATGTTGGCATTTTTGAGAGTAGGCGGTAAGCCGCTATTTCTCGGTGTATATCATTATTAATATCAAGTGAATCATGGTAGAACGCAGCAAGCGCTCCAACCACACCACACATTACAGCCATTGGGTGAGCGTCACGGCGGAAACCGTGGAAGAAACTTGCGATTTGCTCATGAACCATAGTGTGACGCGTCACCGTATGTTTAAACTCTTCATATTGCTTACGATTAGGGGCTTCACCGTAAAGAAGAATATAACAAACTTCCAAGTAATCAGCGTTATTGGCTAATTGATCAATAGGGAAGCCGCGGTGCAGTAACACCCCTTTTTCGCCATCGATATAAGTGATTTGAGATTCACAAGATGCAGTGGCAAGAAAACCAGGGTCAAAAGTGAAGTATCCGTTGGCTCCTAGTTTACGAACGTCGATTACTTGTGGGCCTACAGTCCCATCCATAATCGGCAGCTCGATTGGCGCTTTACCTTCAATATGAAGGGTCGCTTTCTTATCTGCCATAACAATCTCCTTTGTTTATTATTTAATCCGTCCAGGATGTTTGTGTGACATTTTTTTACGTGTGTTCTTAATTAAAGTCAATTTTTCTCGTCTGATGTGTGC
>NZ_CAWNHY010000177.1:0-29908 GCF_963874335.1 Vibrio sp. V10_P2A27P122
CAATTACTTCTGGTTTATTAATCGACTGGAAATATAATTTTAGCATTGTTGCTCTAGAAAAATAGACTGAAAGCAAAACTAAAAAAGTTATAATGATAATATCATTTTCTATCTTACCATTATAGATATAACAGAGTATAGAATATACAGCAAACATATGTATAAGAAAGCCGATGAATTGCATTGTCAGAATTGTAGATATATAGGTAATGTTTTTCCTGTCATTTGTTAAGTCACGGATAATGATATGATCTAAACCGAGTACAACTAAAAATAATGTGACGGATGATAGTGCTTGTATCATACTCAATTTACCTAGGTTCTCCGGACCAAAAATCCTAGCTACTATAACAACACTGACTAAACCAAAAATAATTGTGGTTATATTTTCTACAGAATACCAAGCTGCCTTTTTTAAGTTATATATTTTAGACATTTACTCACCAAGTCTTGTCTTAGATATTGCCAAATTTGTTATTAAAATAAATAAGAACCATAGAATATTAATAGATAAGAGAAAAGTTGTTTCACTCACATTATGCAACAGAATAAAAGTTAATGTTGTAATCATGAAAAATTTAGAATTAACATTCTTTAACATTAAAACCCTTAAAAAAGAATTTGTTGTATAAAATAAAAATAGGAATAATCCAATAATTCCTATGGATATTATCAAATCTATATATCCACCATCCGATGCAGCCAAAGCCTCAACCCAAAGCGGGTTATGCAAATAAAGATCTGTATCATATATTTCAGACCAATCACCCTTCCCCCAAACTGAATTAAACCCAAAGCCACTAATCAACTTATCTTCAGCATGAAGCAACATTGTTAGCCACAGTTTTCCTCTACCCGTCAAAAAATCATCATCAATATTATAATAAATATAATCCATAATATTAAACCTGTAATAAACCACAATGGAAAATAGTATTATTAGTAATATCATCCATGATAATGATGCCGAAAAAAAACTGTGACTGCTAATTTTATATTTAGAAATTAAAAAACCAGAAATCAACGAAATAAAAAACAGTATTATAGAGGTTTTTGATAAGGAAAGCATCAATAGTAAAACAGAAATGATGAGAAAAAAAAGTATTGCTTTTCTTTTTTTCCAATCTTCATTAAATAATATAAACATTGAACATAGCGCCATGGCAAGACCAAAATTATTTTTATGATTATATATTCCTCGCATACCATTTGGACTAATAGCATCATTAAAAAAAACAATTATATAAGCAAAGTTAATCGTAACGACCGTTATCGCTGAATAAAATAAAAACCGAAGCACTTTATCCATAGTGAATAGATTAGATATAAGTAAGCAAGTAAGAAACATCAGCGTCTGTATTAATGTCTCTTCTATACTAGCAAAAGGCCATTGTGACCATGTTGCACTTAATGCACACCATAGCAATACAGATATTAAGGCAAAATTCGATATAAGACCTGAGATGATATAAGGAAGCTCTTTGATATTAGCAATAAGATATATGCAAAAAACAAGAAAAAGAACTTTTCTATCAAATAAGTTATGGCCTAACAACATCAATGTAAAAGTAAAATAAAGCACAATTGACATTAAATCAGGTCTATTAAAAATTTTATATATCACACATACTCTCATTGCTTATCATAATAACAAAATATAAACACTAATTAATCTATATTTATGCAACCACACCACGAGTATCAATCACGACTTTCTTGGCAAATGCCGTTTTATCTGCTTCTTTAAAATCTCGGTGATCAACCAGCACCACAACGATATTGGCTAACTCTAAAGCACGCTCTAGCGAGACTAGTTCAACATCATGTTCTGTTAACTTACCCGGTAATTGGTGGATATTTGGCTCTACCGCTAGAATTTGTCCAATATTGTCTTGTGCTAAATGCAAAGTGATGTCTAAAGCTGGGCTTTCACGTAAATCATCAATATCGGCTTTAAAGGCCAAACCTAAGCAGGCAATAACAGGCTTTTTGAACTGATCTGCGGCTTGTTTTACCTGATCAACGACCCAGTGTGGTTTGCCATCATTAACATGACGAGCAGCAGCAATCAGTTTTGCTTCTTCTGGGCAGCTGTTAACAATAAACCAAGGATCAACTGCAATACAGTGCCCGCCAACACCTGGTCCTGGATTTAATATGTTGACCCGAGGGTGGCGGTTGGCCAATTTAATTAATTCCCAAACATTGATTTTTAATTTCTCACAAATAAGGGAAAGTTCGTTCGCGAATGCAATATTGACGTCGCGAAAGGAGTTTTCTGTTAATTTCGCCATCTCCGCCGTACGAGAGTTGCTGATGATGCATTCGCCTTTAACAAAGGTTTTATACAGAGCCATCGCCTTCTCGCTACACGATTTGCTCATACCACCAATCACTCGGTCATTGCTGACTAACTCTTGTAGTACATAACCCGGTAAAACTCGCTCTGGGCAATGCGCTACCTTAATGTCAGCCGTGTCACCTTTATGCTGTGGGAAAGTTAAATCAGGACGAGCCTCTGCTAGCCATGCGGAAAGCTTTTCTGTCGCACCGACAGGGGAAGTACTTTCCAACACTACCAAGTTGCCTTTTTCCAGAACTGGCGCAATCGCTTTGGCTGCGGCTTCTATATAACTAAGATCAGGCTCGTGATTATCACCTTTAAATGGTGTGGGTACCGCCACTAAGAAAGCATCAGCTGGTTCAGCTGTCACAGTTGCTTTTAGTTTGCCAGTCATCACTGCACTTCGAACTACGATATCTAAATCAGGTTCGACAATGTGGATTTCACCTTTGTTGATTGTATCGACAGCGTGTTGATTGACATCTACGCCAATCACTTCAATACCACGCGAAGCAATAACGGCAGCCGTTGGCAGGCCGATATACCCTAAACCAATCACAGAAACTTTATTAAACATCTTATTTTCCTTAAATCTTATCTTGCTAGAATGTCAGCGATACGTTGACAGGCTTTGCCATCACCGTATGGATTGTGTGCTTGACTCATGAGTTGGTAAGCGCGCTCATCACTAAGCAACCGGTCTAACTCTTCACAAATCAGTTGTGTGTTAGTCCCAACCAGCTTGACCGTACCCGCGCTTACCGCTTCAGGTCGTTCGGTGGTGTCTCTCATCACTAATACAGGCTTCCCTAGCGACGGTGCCTCTTCTTGAATACCACCGGAATCGGTTAAAATGATGTGTGCTCTGTCCATCAAATAGACAAAGGGCAAATACTGTTGTGGATCCACTAAGAAAATGTTTTCAATGCCTTTTAAAAGACGATTGACGGGCTCTTGAACATTCGGATTAAGATGTACCGGATAAAGAATTTGACAGTCAGGGTGACGCTTTGCTGTGATGGATAAGGCTTCACAAATACGCTCAAATCCATCACCAAAACTTTCACGGCGATGGCCTGTAACAAGAATGAGTTTTTTATTGTTATCAAGCATCGGAAACTGGTGTGCCAGCGTAGCATTGAGATCTTGCTCGTTGTGAATCTTGTTACGGATCATAAACAAGGCGTCAATGACGGTATTCCCAGTAATATGGATGTTCTCGAGGCAATAATTTTCATCTAATAAATTTTGTTGAGATGTTGCCGTTGGTGCGAAATGGTAGTGAGTCAATGCACCCGTAAGCTTGCGGTTCGCTTCTTCAGGCCAAGGGGAATAAATATTGCCGGTGCGTAATCCAGCCTCAACGTGGCCGACTGCAATTTGCTGATAATAACAAGCAAGTGAAGTCGCAAACGTTGTAGCGGTATCGCCATGAACTAAGACAATGTTTGGTTGAAAGTCTTTTAGAACCGTTTCCATACCGTTCAAGATTTTAGTCGTTACTGTCGTCAGTGTTTGCCCTGGTTCCATGATATTAAGATCAAAATCAGGCACCACTTCAAACAACTCTAAAACCTGGTCAAGCATTTCCCTGTGCTGGCCAGTGACGCATACTTTTGTGTCGAAGCGGTTATCTTGTTTAAGCTGATGAACTAGAGGCGCCATTTTAATTGCTTCAGGTCGTGTACCAAACGCAATGAGTATTTTTTTCACTTTATTTATTTCCTTGGGCTAAACTAAACGACTGTTAAGAACAAACTGTTCAACGCTATTTCTTCAAAAAGTAGATAAAAATGGTGAATAGCAACGGTTAAATACGCTACCGCCACTAGATGTCGCCTCTAGAATGCGCATTTTCTTCACATTTTTTTGCTTTATGTATATAAGAGAAAACTTATTAACCACCCACATTTAATCACCTACCTACAAACTATGAGTAGAAATTAATTGCCAAACTGTTGCTTTGTTTTTTGGGGTGGGTAATCAAAAAGTCATATAAAACTTTCTATGTGTTACACACAAAGTTTCATTGCACTTTCCTTTAATTGATATTGTTTAGATATATGTTCGATGATCCCTTGGGCCCCGCTCTCTATCAGTTCCAAAACCCGTTCAAACATATGAATATTTCCTTTGTAAGGATCAGGGACTTCCGTGACACCGATGTGACTATGCGATAGAAACAGTGAAAGTTTCTCTTTATGTTTAGCAGGACAAATGTCAATCAGATCCGCTAAGTTGGCTTTATCTAAGGCAAAAATAAGATCAAATTTTTCGAAATCCTCAGAACAAACCTGCCTTGCTCTTAAATTTGACATTGAATAACCACGCTGCTCAGCGACAGATATTGCTTTGGGATCTGGTTTTCGGCCCACTTGATAATTCACAGTACCAGCGCTTTCAACAAATAAATTAATTCCATGTTGTTGCGCTTTTTGGCTCAAAACAGCTTCAGAAAGCGGTGAACGGCATATATTTCCCATGCATACGATGAGGATAGAGAGTTTTTTATTTTCCATGGCCATTACTGATGCATTCACTTCATTTTGTCTCTGTATTAAAGAGGTGGATAGAGTATCGCAAGGCGCATTGCAATGGGTGTCTCAAAATTGAGTCTATCTATAATTAATACCTAAGATTTAAATAGGAAAAATGAACTGGCTATTTTGATGGATTATCGAAAATGGCATTAACCATTTGATATCTCGCTTGTATATTCAAATAACTTGATGTGATAAGCCGGCCGCATGTGATTTCATCTAATGGGCATAGATAACGGTGAATGGAATAGGTGTGAACGGTGAACAAAGAAGAGCCTGCAGGGCGCAGGCTCTTGATACGTTAATCAGTGAACACTTCTGGTTTTAACATCATGCAGCAGTTCTTGATTAAGTTCAGCTTCAACATGACCTGGAGAGCGTGTTGATGCCGAGACCAAACGATACATAGCAGGGATAACAAACAGAGTGACTAAAGTGGCAAAACCCATACCGAAGAAAATCACCGTACCCACCGCAACTCGGCTTTCATAGCCTGCTCCTGTCGAGATAATTAATGGGATTGAACCTGCTAAAGTAGTAAAGGCGGTCATCATGATTGGCCGTAAGCGCCTTGCTGAAGCATCAATAATTGCTTTTTCAAACTCAACCCCCCGGTCACGCAGCTGGTTGGCAAATTCAACGATCAAAATGCCATTTTTGGTCACCATACCGATCAGCATAATCATCCCAATCTGGCTATAGATGTTGATACCTTGTCCCATAATTGATAGACCAAGAAAGCCGCCAAACACACCCATCGGCACCGTCAACATCACCACTAACGGGTTGATAAAACTTTCAAATTGGGCGGCTAGTACCAAATAAGCGACAAGCAGCGCTAACGCAAATACAATGGCTACGCTCGATTGGTTTTCTTTAAAATCTTTTGACTCACCTGAGTAACTAATGGAAATATCACTAGGTAGTGTTTCAATGGCTTTCTGATCCAGAAAATCAAGCGCTTCGCCCAACGTGTAACCAGCTGATAAATTTGCAGTAACCGTGATCGCCTTTTGCTTATTGTAATGAGACAAGCGGATTGATGATGCCACTTCTTCCACTTTCGCAAGTGCATCCAGTGTAACAAGCTCACCGGATGTGGTTCTCATATAGATCTGGCTTAAATCGGAGGCGTTATTGAAGCTATTTTCGTCCCCACGGAGATAAACATCATACTCTTCGCCACGCTCAACAAAGCTGGTTTCACTCTTCCCGCCGAGCATCACTTCTAACGTATCTGAAATATCCGCGACACTGATCCCCAATTCCGCGGCACGCTGCCTATCAATCGTCACCACCAGTTCAGGTGTCTTTTCGGAATAATTGGTGTCAGCACCTTCCATAAAGGGGGAATTTTCAGCTTCCGTTTTTAACAATTCAGCCCATTTTTTGAGTTCAGGATAGTCTGACCCACCTAACACAAACTGAACAGGCTCATTAGAGCCACCACGAAAGCCGGGCATAAAGGGCATAACTCGTACATCGGGAATTCCCGTTAGCGTTTTTTTGACCTGCCCTAATGCTTGTTGAGCGGTGATGCTTCGTTCGTTCCAGTCATCCAAAATCATGATAACAAAACCCGTCTGATCACCCGCTTGCCCACCGAACGCGGGCGATTGAATACTAAACGACTTGAGAAAACCTTTGCCAACCAAGGGCATTAACCGCTGCTCAACAAGATCCATATTGGCCGACATCCGATTATAACTGGTCGCATCCGCTCCGCGCACAAAGGCAAAAATAACGCCGCGATCTTCTGAAGGCGTGAGCTGAGAAGGCACTTTCTGCATCAGAAAATAACTGCCACCAACGCATGCAAGGATGACGAGCGGTGCAGCCCATTTCCAACTGATAGCAAAACGTAAAGAGGATTTGTAACCCGCTTCTAAACGGCCAAAAACACGATCAACAAAACGATTAAAACGGTTTGGTTTGACATTGACCTTTAAAATCTTGCTACCGAGAACGGGCGTTAAAGTTAACGCTATTAGCGATGAAAAGAGAACCGACATGGCCAAAAGTACAGAGAACTCGGTGAACAACAGGCCGACCATACCGTCCATAAAAGAGATCGGTAAAAAGACCATCACTAATACCAATGTGGTGGCAATCACGGCAAAGCCGACTTCGCGCGTCCCTTTATAAGCAGCCAGCAGTGGCTTCTCTCCCTGTTCTATGTGATGAAATATATTTTCCACCACCACAATCGCGTCATCAACAACCAAACCGATGGAAAGAATCAGCGCCATCAAGGTGATAAGGTTAATGGAGAATCCGAAATAGTAAGCGGCAATAAAAGAAGAGATCAATGATACTGGCACAGTAACGGCTGGGATTAGCGTTGCCCGAACTTGGCCGATAAAAATGTACAGTACCAAAATTACTAAACCACCCGTGATAAACAGTGTGCTATACACTTCCGAAATTGAGCGATCAATAAAGACGGTCGAGTCGTAGTCAATGGCCAAGCGCGTTCCTTTGGGTAGAAACTGCTGAATATTATCGACTTCTTGATGGACACGCTGCGCCACATCCAAGGGGTTAGCATCTGACTGTGGCACAATGCCCATGCTCACATTAACCACACCGTCGCTTTTGAAGGTTGAGTTTTCGTTCTCAGCGCCGATGAAGACATCCGCGACATCTTTTAAGTAAATCGGCGAATTGTCACTTGCGCGCTTAACCACCAGATAGTCAAAATCTTGAGCCGTTTTGTACGCTCGGTCGGTACGCACCGACATTACTGTCGAATCGTTACGCACTTCCCCGCCCGGGCTTTCAATATTTTCACTACGCAATGCACTTGATATATCAGAAGTCGTGACACCACGCCCAGCCATCAGATTCGGCTTGAGCTTGACATACATCACCTTATAAAGACCACCAGACACATCCACAGAACTGACGCCAGAGATTAAACTAAAACGGTCAATCAAAGCTCGTTCGATATAATCGGTCAGTTGGGTTCGATCCATCTCTGAAGAACTGAGATTAATGTACAAAGAAGCTTCACCAGAGCCATTATTTTTGAATACGGTTGGATCATCTGCTTCATCTGGTAATGAGCGCTGCGCTCTCGCAACGGCGTCGCGGATATCGCTCACACCAGTATTGAGATCGTAACCCAGTTCAAATGTAACGGTAATCCGTGACATGCCATTGCGCGTGGTGGATTCAATTTCATCAATCCCGCTAATGCCTGCCAGTTGATCTTCCAATACAGAAGTGATTTGGCTTTCAATGATGGTAGCTGAAGCCCCTGCATAGCGAGTACTGATTGAAACCACCGGGCTTTCAATATCGGGCATTTCCCGGACCGAAAGCTTAGAAAATGACACTAGACCAAAAACGCACAACAGTAAGCTTAATACCACCGCCGCCACAGGGCGCTTCACTGAAACATCGGATAACCACATTATTTGTCATCCTTTTGTATCGGTGAGCCATCCACATTGACTTCAGTAACGGCAATGCCGTTTCTCATATTCACGATACCTTGCACCACAATCTTATCGCCAATGGCTAAACCTTTATCAATCACCACTTGATTGTCGATCCGCGCGCCAAGCCAAACTTCCGTGCGTATTACTTTATTATTGCTATCAATCACATAGACATAGCGTTTAGTGCCTGAATATTCGAGTGCTTGAACGGGGATAATGGGCGCTTCAATCGCTGGGAAATTCAACTTAGTAGAAAGCAACATCCCGGGTTTTAGCTTGCCATCTTGGTTATCGAAATGAATACGGACACGCAAATTCAAGGTTTCACGGTTAATGCGAGAATCAATACCCACAACTTTGCCGGTAAACTCGTTTTTTGCCCAAGCATTACTCTTCGCCGTCACCGTCATACCTTTACTGATTAACGAAAGGAAACGCTCTGGCACTTGGATATCGAGTTGCATCACCGATAGGTCATCTAAAGTCAGCAATTCCGTCCCTGCACTGACCATTTTGCCCAAACTAAAATTAATAAAACCAACGGTGCCATTAAATGGCGCGCTAATGCGCAGATCGTTTAAATTTGCGTTTGCTGCATCTAAACGTGCTTGAGCAATATCAACACTCGCTTTTTGCGCATCGATTTCCGTTTGGGTAATGGCGTTCCGTTTGACCAAACGTTCAAACTCTTTCAACTTACGCTGTTCATCGTTCAAATAGGCTTGAGCCTCTGAAAGTGCGGCTTTGGCTTTATCATCATTAAGCTGAATTAAGAGCTGACCTTTCTTGACCTCTTGATTGGCTTTAATCGCAATATGGCTGACCTTTCCCGAAACTTCAGATGAGATCTCCACTGCTCGTTCAGCTTCTAATTTACCAATCAGTGAAAGAGACTGAGACACTTGATGAGTTGCCACACGCTCTGCGACCACCGCAACGGCTTGTGGTGCTTGCGCAGCGAACGCACTTAACGGTGTGGTAAGCAAGGTAACTATCATTAACGAAAGAATAGACGTGTTTTTCATAGTTTTTATTCAACAATAAATAGACTGATTGAATTGTAACTGCTTATACGACGCTCGAACGTCAAGGAGTGTAAATCTTATTAAATATCTGTAACGTGCGTCATAACTTAGCCTCCTCCGGCTGCTTTTTAGGCGCCACACACAGGCTATACCCAAACAACTTGAAGTTGCAGGTAGGCGGCAAGTAAGTTCATTCCCATGAGCATAGATAAACTATGTGATTGGGGTGAGCGAACGTAGCCAACACCGCTGCAGCTTCAAGTGGGAAGGGTATAAATAGAGCAAAACTATCCATTCCTCACCCCTTTGCCCAAAAAGGCAGCATTCAATTCAAAATCATAAGAAAAAGGCTTTACAGAGAGAGCGAGTTTGCTATCATGCGCTCCGCACTTGAGCAATGCGTTGGGAAAACGTTGTTTAAGCATACTGTGAGCCAATAGTGTCCTTATAAGCACTATAAATCACATCGTATGAAAACCCTCTGGAGGGGTTCCCGAGTGGCCAAAGGGAGCAGACTGTAAATCTGCCGGCTCCGCCTTCGATGGTTCGAATCCGTCCCCCTCCACCATATTCTCTCGCAAGAGAAACCTTGATTGATACGTTGGGAAAACATCATTCAAGCCTATTTTTAGAATAGGAAAACACCCGGAGGGGTTCCCGAGTGGCCAAAGGGAGCAGACTGTAAATCTGCCGGCTCCGCCTTCGATGGTTCGAATCCGTCCCCCTCCACCATATTTTCTCGATTGAGAACGATAAAAAGCCAGCTTTCGAGCTGGCTTTTTCGTTTCTTTACATCATAGCTCTATAAACTGACGTCACTAAGTAGTCTAGTTAACCCTCAATATACTGAAGTAGAGCGGTAACACAGCTTTGTGCATCACTGCAATTGATACTCTCTGGCAGTTCAGTCTGCAATAAAAACCCTTGTTCCAAAGAGTGGCAAGATGAATTTTCACTTAAACAAATCGGAACTCCTTGAGCAGAAAGGGCATTTAATAACAACAAAGCCGTTTGTATATTTCCCCCAGCATTGGCGGCAAAATTCAGCTCAAACTCAGCAGCGCTATTGAGTGAGGTCAGCGCATGCTCTAATTGAGTGTCCACTTCGGTTAAAGAAACCGAATCTAAATCACTAAAGATCAGCATGCCTTGGTTCCTATCAGCATACTGCCAAGCAACGATATCAACCTGCTGCATATAGGCTCGCTGCATGCTTTGCGCGGCCGCCTGAATGATCACCTGCATTTGGTCACTGTTGCTTCTTCCACCACTGTCTTTGACTGATAATTCAAAAATATACGTGCCAGCAATCGTAGGATAAAACGCCGTTGCTTTCAGAGAATCTGCATTGATCAAAGTAAGCGATTGAGGCCCAGAAACTTGACGCCAAGACTTCGTTTTAATTTCATATATTGATAACTCAGATTTCGCCGTTCCGCTCAACGTAATACTATTTACTGGCAGTATTAACATCTGATCAGCACCAGCATTAACCGTAGGCTTAGTCAGCTTATCCGCATCTTTCAAATCATCGGCTTTACATCCCACGATAAGTGTGAGCACACTCAGGATCACGAACAACTGGTTTAACTTAAACATAATATTTTCCTGTGATTAAGCATTAGAAGAGGTAACTGGTACTGATGGAAAGAAAGGCGACTTCACTACCGTCCAAATACATTGCAGCATCTTGTTGCGCGTAATCCATCATCACATTCGATTGCGTATTGGTTTGGCTGAGCTGGTCATTTAAGCGAACCCCATCGCTGAAGGCTGAGATCCATTCCATCGGTTTAGTGGCACTGGTAGATGAGAAAAATACGCCGCTTAAAAACAGCGCTAATAATTTGGTATTCATGCTTACTCCTTGTGAGCGGTCTGATTCACCGACCCATTCAAGGTAGCATTCTCAATATAAATAAATCGTCAGCAGTTTATTGACCATTTGTATCCAGTTTGGTCACATTAGGTAAAGAAATCTGTTTCGGCCATTGCAGTTCAAAACATGCGCCCCCTAATGCTGAACCATTTACTTTTACTCTAACCTTGCCTTGATGCCAACGAGTGATCTGTTTAACAATCGCCAGCCCAAGACCATGGCCTTTTTCACTATTACGCTCTTGATTATTCACTTGAGTAAAGGGCTCAAAAATACGCTCAATATCATCTGGCGCAATACCGGGGCCATCGTCTTCGACCACCAAAAAAAGTTGCCCATCAGATTCGTTCAACGAGAGATGGATCTCTTGCTGCGCAAATCGCGCGGCATTACTCAGCAAGTTTTTAACGGCCCGCAATAAAGCTCGATTATCGACAAATATCGTTTGCTGTCGCAACGAATCCAACACGCTGACACGCAATGTGAGTTGCGGGTTTTCAAGCTGGAAATGCTCCGCTTCTGCAACCAAATTGTCGGCAAAGTGGCAATAAGAAAAATGGCGAATATCTGTGATACGGTTATAGCGCGACAAAACAAGTGTCTGGTTAATCAAATGATCGAGATCTTCAATACTGGAGTGAATCACTTGGCGGTATTTTTCTTTCTGACTTAAGGCAATGTCTTCATCCTCAAGCATTTCAAATGCAAAGCGTAAACGGTAGAGCGGTGTTCGTAAATCATGCGCCACGGCGTTGGTTAAGGTTCTTTGGCTGGCAATCAGCTTTTCGATGTTATTCGCCATGTTATTAAAAGAATGACTGAGCTGAGAGACCACGGACAGCCGAGACGTCGTCGCTCTACGAGATAATACTCCTTGGCCAAATTCATTCGCCGTTTTTACCAGACGTTTCAGATCTCGCCATAAAGGATAAATCCACATAACTAAGGCCACAGAAATAGCTAAAAAAAAGAAACCGCCGATAGCCGTGGTGAGCTTTAATTGGGTTTGGTAGGAAATATTGTCCTCGACGCGTAACCACGTATTCTCATCCACCGCAGCCAATAAGATCATGCTGCCTTGTTGATTGATATAACTGGTCATCTGCTCTTCATCAGCCAACAATTTACTTCGCTCGATGGGTGACAAATCTTGCTCTCGCAATAGACTTAACTCTAAAGGTATTCGGCTATTTTGCTCAGCAATACTGGTTTGCCATTGAGTACTAGGTTGGCTACGGAGATCTTCTACCGCGAGGTATAATGTGCCTCTGGACTGGTTAAGCGCAGCGAGTTCTCTCGGTTCATTGATCGCGAAATAGAGCACTTTGTCACTGTTCAACACTCTTTGCAAAAGTGCCATAGGATCACCATCTTGGAAAATGATCTCGCCTTTTTGCAACGCTTGATAAACTTCTGGGGAGGCGTGGTAACTGTCTAATGCCTCTAATCGAAGTGGGTAACTAAAATGCTTAGCATAGCCGTCAATAATCGTTGTCCACTCAGCTTGAGGCGCTTGACGCAATTTTTCAGATAGAAACGTAAAGTTACTCTGATAGACAGGCTTATAAAACTCTTCAGAGATACTGCGGCTAAGATATGGGATCGGATTAAATTGCGTGGGAATACTGAGTAATAAGATCGGCAGAAACACAGCTACCCAGAGTACCCAAAAAGATCGAATCATGACCACTTCCCTTCCGATACAGCGCAGAGCTGATATCCTTTACCTCGAACCGTTTTTATCAACTTAGGTTCATTAGGATCATCTCCGAGCGCACGCCGCAAGCGTGATATACGACGATCAATTGAGCGATCTAAACCATCATATTCAAAACCACGCACATACTGAGCGATATCATCTCTCGTGACAATGGTGCCGACATGTTGGGCGAGTAGATACAAAAGCTCAAACTCGCTGGTCGTGAGTTTTATGGGCTGCTGATCAAGCAATACCGCTCGATGTTGCAAATTCATCCACAAGCTACCTATGCACAATTCGTATTTGTCACTTTGACTTCCTCTTGCTTGCCTCCGGAGTAAAGCTCGAATACGTGACAGCAACAAACGGGGCTTAACCTGCTTAACAACATAGTCATCGGCACCCAATTCCAGCCCCATCACCTGATCAATATCGTCGTCCAACGCCGTTTGCATTAAGATCATACCGTGGTATTGATCTCGGACAGCGCGGCAGACATCCATACCACTTTGCCCTGGTAGCATAATATCCAGAATGACTAAATCAGGTTGCTCATCCAAAATCCGATCAACGGCTTGAATCCCATCCGCAACCGTTGAGACACAAAATTCATAGTGGTTGAGAAAATCTTTGATCAGTTCCGAGAGTTCTAAATCGTCTTCAACGAGAACCACTCGATAAGAGGGGGAGAGAGTACTGTTCATTGTGTTTCACATCCGTTTGCTAAGAACGCAAACTATAGCGGATTGTGTTTCATCTTTGTGTGACTAATTGTGACCAAGCAACAAAGTTGTGGTGTTGTTAAAACATTAAACAAATCATCAACAGCAGAGCCTACTGCGTTGAATCAATAAGAGTACGAAGAAAGTACCATTGGGCCTTGACTCATAAACAGAGTCGATAAAAAAGCCCCGAAAATTCGGGGCTGAAAAATGACTGAATCTATAGGGGTAGGACTCAATCAGGATACTAAATCGAACAAAATTACGCGTGTTTCATACGGACGAAGCACTTGATGTTCCAAAACTTTGAGTAGTTTTATATCTGTATAGTTGCCTAACAGGTATTTTGCTTTCTCAATCGGTAACTCTTTTGGCAGCACGCATTCGGTGTCAACGCCATAATAGTTATTGATACAGATCAGCACCTGTTTCGCGTTGCGTCGCTGGTAGGCAAAAATCTCTTTATGATCGGGGAGTAAATCGGTGTAATCACCATCGGTAATTACACCGATTTTTTTGCGCAGCGCTATCAACTCTTGGTAGAAATAGAACACCGATTGCTCATCAGCTAACGCCCGTTGCGCATTCAATTCTTGATAGTTTTCTGCGATGTCTAGCCAAGGCTGACCTTGGCTAAAACCAGCAAAGCGCTCTGCATTCCATTGCATTGGCGTGCGAGAATTGTCACGGGATTTTTGTGCAAGAATGGCCATCATGGCTTCATGACTTACCCCTTGCTGGTTCACCATGATGTCGTAAATGTTAGTACTTTCCACATCTCGGTACTGTTCAATAGCGGTGTAGCCGGGATTGGTCATGCCTATTTCTTCACCTTGATAAACATAAGGCGTGCCTTGCATCATATGAATCGATGCGGCCAACATTTTTGCCGACTCAACGCGATAACGTTGATCATCCCCTAAACGGCTCACGATACGAGGTTGATCATGGTTACACCAAAAAAGTGCTCCCCACCCTTTACCATTTAAACCCGTTTGCCAATGGTTGAAAATCTGCTTCAATTGCAAGAAATCAAATGGCGCTTTCGTCCATTTTTCACCGTTCGGATAATCCACTTTTAAATGGTGGAAGTTAAACACCATCGACAGCTCTTTGCCGTCCAAGCGTGAATATTGTTGGCAATGTTCAAGCGTTGTTGAGGACATTTCCCCCACAGTGACGCTGCCGTATTGTTGAAAAACAGCTTGGCTGATCTCTTGTAAAAATTCATGCACGCGCGGGCCATCGGTATAAAAACGGCGTCCATCACCTTGGTGATCATCACTGAAATCCTGCGCTTTTGAGATTAAATTGATCACATCGAGACGAAAACCATCCACCCCTTTTTCGGCCCAAAAACGAATCACTTGCTTCACTTCCTCACGAACTTGAGGATTTTCCCAATTTAGATCCGCCTGCTCTTTGGCAAATAGGTGCAGATAATATTGCCCTGTTGCGTCATCTAACGCCCATGCACTACCACCAAACTTTGACTGCCAATTATTTGGAGCCTGACCATTAATCGGGTCTTGCCAAATATAATAGTCACGATACGGACTTGATTTATCACCCAACGCCGACTGAAACCAAGCGTGCTCGGTTGAGGTGTGGTTAACCACAATATCCATAATAATGCGGATACCTCTTTGATGAGCTTGAGCCAGCAGTTCATCAAAATCTTGCATGCTACCGAATTGAGGATTGACACTGTAATAATCCGAAATGTCATAACCGTTATCAACCATCGGAGATGAATAAATGGGTGTCAGCCAAATGGCATCAATTCCCAAGCGGTGCAAGTAATCCAGTTTAGAGATGATCCCTTTGATATCTCCCGTTCCTTTATTGCCGCTATCACAAAAACTTTTGGGATAAATCTGATAGATGGTCGCAGTTTTCCACCACTGACTATCACTCTTGGTTATAACCATATTGACAACTCACTTACCAAAATGAAAATGAGTGGTGAAAACTCACCACTCGAATGAAAGGTTATGCACTTGCTGGCTCTAGCTCGCCTTTAGCTTGAGCTCGTTTGTATAAAAACAGAGTAAGCAGAATTGGGACGGCCATCGCCACCAGCATCGCGATGCCGTAAATACCCCAGTATTGTGGTTGAATCGAAAGAATACCGGGTAAACCACCCACACCGATGCCATTCGCCATCACCCCTGCACTACCACAAATTGCGGCTGCAATAGCACTACCAATCATGGCGCTTAGCATTGGGAACTTGTACTTTAAGTTGACACCATACATCGCTGGCTCTGTCACACCCAAATAAGCCGAAATAGCCGCAGGAACAGAGATGTCTCGCTCACCGTGTTTTTTGCTGATAAAGATGATACCGACGACCGCAGACGCTTGAGCAATATTTGACAGTGCAATCAGTGGCCAAATTGGCGTACCACCCATTTCTTGCATCAATTGCAGATCCACCGCGTTAGTGGTGTGGTGAATCCCGGTAATAACCAGTGGCGCATACAAGAAACCGAACACCATTGAACCGATAACCGCAAAATCGCCAGTCATTGCAGCTTTAGCCGCAAACGCGACGCCATCGCCCAATACGCGACCAAATGGACCAATTAAAGCGTGGGCCAAAATAACGGACAATATGATAGAGATAAACGGCACAACAACGAGGTAAAGATAAGAAGGGATGATGCGCTTTAAGTTTGTCTCAATAAACGCCAGAGCAACACCCGCCAACATTGCAGGAATCACCTGAGCTTGATAGCCGACTTTCTCTATCACAAACAAGCCAAAATCCCACACTTCGGGCATCTGCTTACCGATCAGATAAGCATTCATTAATTGAGGCGAAACCAGAGTCACACCCAAAGTAATACCTAGTATCGGTGTTCCACCCAACTTTTTCACCGTTGACCAACAAACACCAACCGGTAGGAAGAAGAAAATAGCCTCGCCAATTAACCATAAGAAAGAATGAACCGTGGCCCAAAATTGGCTAATTTCAACCAAGGTTTTGCCATCGAACATGCGAATGTCGCCAATGACATTACGAAAACCGAGGATTAAACCGCCAGTGATGATCGCTGGCAGCAAAGGAACAAAGATTTCCGCAAGATGCGAAATGCCACGTTCTAAAAAGTTCATGTTTTGGCGAGCGGCTTTCTTCGCTTCATCTTTAGAAACGGCTTCTTTGCCTGAAAGCCCGATTAAGATGGCGTAAACTTCGTCCACCTCAGTACCAATCACAACTTGAAACTGCCCAGCATTGGTAAAACACCCTTTAACCATGCTCAGCTGTTCTAGTCCTTTTTTATCCGCCTTGTCGGTATCATTTAAAACAAAGCGTAAACGAGTCAAACAGTGACTCACACTGGCGATGTTCTCTTTACCACCTACCAGCTCGATAAGACGTATCACGTCTTGCTTCGCTATCTTGGCCATACTTTTGCCCACCCTATATTGGAATACTGTCTGTTTTTCTTTTTAATGGGAACATTCCCACCTACAAGTGCAATATTGACATAAATAATAAAAGACAAAAATGGGAACAATCCCATTAATTGAATAAGATCACAGACTAATTGTAATTCACTTTAAGAAATAAGGAGTTAGCTTGTTAGCGGTTGTTGAGTGATGTGTGCAGGGTTCATTTCATTATTAAGCTGTAAAATCAATAAATTAGCTGCTTTTTCTCCCGCTTGAGCATAGCCAGGATCAATACTGTAAATATTAGGGAAAAGAAAAGAGAGCAGCTCATTACCACCCACACCAGTGACGGCGATATCATCTCGGCCCAATTCTTGGAGACGTTTAATCACGCCAAGTGCCAGAGTGTCACTGGCGCACACGATAGCTTGAGTCTGATCATTCAGCACTTCATCAACCAGTTGGTAGGCACTTTCATGATGCAAACGCCCAGTGCGATAATTGGGAGTGCATCCACTTTGTTTACACCAATCTAAGTACGAATCTAAACGTAATTTACCTGTCGTTTTATCGCTAGGATCGACCCCAATGTAGGAAATATGAACTCGATTTTTCGCAGTCAAATGAGCAAGCGCGCCTTGAATAACACCATAATTGTCATAGTTAATCGATGAGACTTTATCGGCATCCATCGCAATCACAACCGCTCGCGATGCCCATAGGTTGAGTTGTGTAATATCGAGATCGGTAAAACCAAATACAATCACACCATCCACATTACGCTTATGTAAAACCTCAAGATGCTCGTTCGTTTTAGTGCGATCAAACTGGCTTTCCATAATCACCACATCGTACCCATTTTGATACAACACCTGTAACATTCGCCCCACGGCGCGGTTTTCAGACGGTGACTCAAGGCGTGAGATAATCACGCCAATCACTTTCTCACTGCCACCACGCATTAACTGAGCCGATTTCAGTGGCACATACCCAGAATCTTGGATAACGCGTTCCACTTTTGCTCGTGTTTCAGGCTTCACTTTTGGGTCGTTCGTCAATACACGAGAAACCGTCGATTTACCAACACCAGACAGTTTTGCAATATCCAAGATAGTCAGTTTTCTGCTCATGCGAACCTATAGCGTAAATAAAAATGGAAGATAGCATGCGCTTATCTTAAATGAATTATTGAGTGGTACAGCCTTGATAAGTCGTTGATCCCACTTCGAGCAAAGCCTCATCGCCTTTCGTATGTAAAAGCACGGTTTGAGGCTGAGTTTGCTCGCTATCGTCGATCACATACTTTGCGCCAGAGGCGGCTGGAATTTGTATTAATGTATATTCGCGATCGGCAATACGGAGAACGGCTGACTGTTGCTCAATATACGCAACATCAAAATGCTCACCAGAACGGCATTGATAATGCTGGAACAGGTTCTCACTTTCAACGCGCGAATCGTTCGCGTAATATGGTGAGCATGCCGCTAAAAAACCAACACTGAATCCAACAAAAAGAAATGATTTATTCATATTGCCTTCCACAAAGGGGGGAATTTTTACGGTGCAAGAAAAGCAGGGACATCGCGAATACTATCAAGTACCACGGTGGCGAGTAATTCACCTTGCTCAGTAACGGGTTTACCGGTACGCACTAACACACGAGTACCAACACCTGCGGCTTGTGCAGCCATCATGTCTTCAGCTTTATCGCCTATCATCACGGATTTTTCCATATCGATATCAAGAAAGTCCCGTGCGGAGATAAACATACCAGGCTTGGGTTTGCGGCAATCACACTCTTCTTTGTACTTACCTTCACCGTGCTCAGCATGGTGCGGGCAGTAATAAATACCATCAAACTCGACACCGTGATCGGCAAAATTCCAGTCCATCCATTGCGTTAAAGATAAAAAGCGCTCTTCACTAAATTTCCCACGAGCGATACCTGATTGGTTGGTCACCAAAACCAGCAAATACCCCATGTCTTGAAACTTCTTACTGGCTTCAAATACACCATCAATAAACTCAAAATCATGCTCATCATGAACATAGCCATGGTCAACGTTGATCACGCCATCGCGATCTAAAAACACTGCAGGTTTAGCCAAAATAACTCTCTCATATCACGCCAGATATGATGATTATTACACGCTTTATTTTTTTCATCACTACCTAATTCACCAAAGCGTTTAGACGTCTAGACGTAAAAATATCTATTGACTTAAATCAAGTTAAGCCATAGCATCGTCCAACAAGTGAGAGAGAGTTCAACATTTTATTCTGTTATCCCTGCACAGGTTTTCCGATGATTCAAATTAATCAAGTAAATAAAGTTTTCTATCAAGGCAATAAGGAAATTCATGCTTTGAAAGAGATTAATCTTCACATTAAGCAAGGCACTATTTTTGGTGTAATTGGCTCGTCAGGTGCAGGGAAAAGTACACTGATTCGCTGCGTCAACATGCTAGAAGCTCCAACAACAGGTTCGGTTGTGGTTGATGGCGTTGATTTAACTCAACTGAGCAAATCAGAACTCAGCCAAGCTCGTCGCAACATTGGCATGATCTTTCAACACTTCAATTTGCTTTCATCACGTACGGTATTTGACAACGTTGCTCTGCCACTTGAGCTGGCTGGTGTCGAAAAAAATAGCATTGAAAAGAAAGTGTCAGAGCTGTTGCAACTGGTCGGCCTGACGGATAAGCGCGAAACTTATCCTGCAAATCTGAGTGGTGGTCAAAAGCAACGTGTTGCAATAGCGCGAGCACTCGCCTCTGATCCCAAAGTATTGCTGTGTGACGAAGCAACCAGTGCGCTTGATCCTGCGACGACTCAATCAATTTTAGAGCTATTGAAAGAGATCAACCGCACACTCAATATCACCATTTTGCTAATTACTCACGAAATGGATGTGGTAAAAAGTATTTGCCACGAAGTGGCGATTATTGGCGACGGTGAACTGGTTGAAAAAGGCACAGTTGGCGAGATTTTTGCTCACCCTAAAACCGCCTTGGCTCATCAATTTATTCGCTCAACGCTCGATTTATCAATTCCGGAAGATTACCAAGCTCGCCTGCAAGCCACTCGCGTAAAAGGTAGCTACCCGCTGGTGCGATTAGAGTTTACAGGCGCAACGGTTGATGCTCCATTGATGACACAAATTGCCCGTAAATTTAATATTGATGTCAGTATATTAAGTTCTGACCTTGATTACGCTGGTGGCGTTAAATTCGGCATGATGGTCGCTGAACTGTTTGGTAATGAGTCGGACGATACGGCCGCTCTTGAATTTCTTCGCGAAAACAACGTAAAAGTAGAGGTACTTGGTTATGTCCTTTAACACCATCACCGCTTGGTTAAACTTGAATGGCGATCTTCTACTGATGGCAACCTGGCAAACACTCTACATGGTCGCTGTCGCGGGCATCGTCGGTTTCGTGGTTGGTATTCCACTGGGGGTTATTTTACATACCACCAAAAAAGGCGGCCTTCTCGAAAACACTCAGCTGAACCGCATTCTTGGTGCCATCGTCAACATTGGTCGCTCTGTGCCATTTTTGGTGCTTATGGTGGCCATTATTCCGGTGACAAAACTGCTTGTCGGTACGTTTATTGGCACCACGGCGGCCATTGTGCCGCTGACGATTGGCGCAATTCCATTTGTCGCTCGTTTAATTGAAAGTGCATTGCTGGAAGTGCCCACTGGTTTGGTCGAAGCTGCGCAGTCAATGGGGGCTACGCCGATCCAAATTATTCGTAAAGTGTTGCTTCCTGAAGCGCTACCAACGATTGTCAACTCAGTCACCATCACTATGGTCACTCTAGTAAGTTACTCTGCCATGGCCGGAACCGTTGGCGGCGGTGGCTTGGGCGATGTCGCTATTCGTTACGGCTTTCATCGCTACGACTTAGGCATCATGACGGTCACCGTGGTGATGTTGATTGTCTTAGTACAAATTATTCAATCGATTGGCGATAAGTTTGTCCGCCGTGTCGACCACCGTTAAATCACAATAAAGTTAAAACACAGATTCTTTTTATAACAAGGAGTTAATCATGAAATTTAGCCTTAAAGCTCTACTTACCCTCGCCGTTAGCGCTTCAGCACTCGTGCTGGCAGGCTGTGGTGAAAAAGCGGTCGACAACAATAAAATCAAAGTGGGTGTCATTGCCGGTGCTGAAGCACAAGTTGCTGAAGTTGCAGCAAAAATTGCAAAAGAAAAATACAACCTAGATGTAGAACTCGTAACGTTTACCGACTATGTTACTCCTAATGCGGCACTGGATGATGGTTCGATTGATATCAATGCATTCCAACACAAGCCATACCTTGATCAACAGATCGCTGACCGCGGTTACAAATTAGCGATTGCAGGTAACACCTTTGTTTACCCGATTGCTGGCTATTCAAAACAAGTGAAATCGGTTGATGAGATTCAAGATGGCTCTCGTATTGCGGTACCTAACGATCCAACCAACCTTGGTCGCTCTTTACTGCTGCTAGAACAGCAAGGCCTTATTACTCTACGTGACGGAGCAGGCCTACTGGCAACGGTACGTGATGTGGTCGCCAACCCAAAAAACATCACTATTGTTGAGTTAGATGCCGCGCAACTGCCTCGTTCACTTGACGACGTTACGCTCTCGATCATCAACACGACCTACGCCAGCTCAATCAATCTAACGCCTGAAAAAGATGGTGTGTTCGTTGAAGATAAAGAGTCACCTTATGTCAATATCATTGTTTCTCGTGCAGAAAATCTGAATGCTGAAAACGTGACTAACTTTGTTAAAGCCTACCAAACAGAAGAAGTGTACCAAGCCGCTTCGAAAATTTTTGACGGTGGCGCAGTAAAAGGCTGGTAATTAATAAACCTATTACCTGTGCAAAAAGCCTATAAAAACAGAAAAGCCGATACGCGATGTATCGGCTTTTTCGTATCAACAACACGCACCTGTTTACTTAATATGATCCCAAGACATATTGGACACAATACGGCACGGGTCGCACTTAAAATGGAAAATGTCGTGCAGCGGTTCATCGAGTAGCCACTCTCCCCCACATTTCGGGCATTTTCTGGCTTGTTCGTCCGCTAGGCTCTGGCCGCCAACTCGATACTGATAGTAATAAGTAGGGACGTGGGTCAAAAACTCAATTCGTCCTCGTAAATCCCATCCTCTAATAAACAGCACACTGTCCGCATCGCAAATCTCGTGCAGTGCAGCGTGTTCTGCTCGGCAACCACCCGCCATCTGAAGTTCATCACACGCCTGCCACTCTGTTTGCCATTTGATCACTGCTTTATGATCGCCATTTAAGGTCGCAGAATTACGATATAAAGGGATCGGCAGTAATGTGTCACCACTGCGCAGCGGAGAACAAGTGTGTACATAAGTGGTGTAAAGTATCTGCCAGCTAGGCAAAACATCATCAGCGGCTTGCTCGGAATTAAGATCGCGCCCCAACAAACGGGCTTTCGGAGCCAGCAAACTAGCCTCCGTCAAGCGATTCAGGCACATCCTAACAAAATCAGAGTGATACTTAGGGTGTAAGCTTTCTTGCTCTGGGCAAACCACCCGCACAAAGAACTCGCCCTCTCCCATCACGATGGGGAATTCACGCCCAAGCACTTGACCGTTATAGCGTAAAGCATCCATTAGGCCATTAATCGCTTTATCTACCGCCGAGATAGTCGTGTTATCAAAACACTCAAACTGCAATTCAACCACGTACATCGTTACACCACAGGTTCTAAATTAGCGAAAAACTCGGCCACACTTTCGGCTAGCACGTCGCGTTTATCGGTACCTAAACGTTCTAATAACACATGGCCAGAAAGGTTACAGATCGAAATTACATCCATCTCCGCATCGGTTGCACCAATAAACACGGTTGGTTTGAGTTTTAGTCGGCGCTGAGTCACCAAATGACCGAGGATATTTTCCTGCAAACGAACAAAATCATCCTCACTCCACACTTGCAATAGAGCGAGCTCGTTGCCTTGCCATTTAGCGGGCATGTCCGCACAAAACTGTACGCCATAAAAGGCTTTAATATCAGAATGTAGAGTCAATTCAATCGCTGCTTCTACGTTAGAAAAATCAGCTGCAACCGATCTGACGACGGGCTTCCACAGCACACTGTCTTGGTCGTTCATCACTGCACAAGGGGAATCCAACTCAGCCAACTCATCATTACGAGGAGACTCGCCATGCTTTGTTTGGTAAGCGTCAAGATAACGTTGAGTAAATGAAAGTAAGGCTTGCTCGGCAGTTTGTGCCATGAAGTGCTCCAAAATTGATGAGTCGCTGCCTTGTGTGATGACAGCAACCCTAGGATTGCGTAAAATTCTGCTTATTCTAATCGAATTGACGTGAAAGTATGAGCAAATATTCCGATGCCAAAGCGCTGGCAGGGTTAACCCTTGGCAAAAAAACCGACTACGCCAAACAATACGATCCAAGCTTACTGCAACCTGTCCCTCGTAGCTTAAACCGTGATGATCTGCATTTGGGGGATAGCTTACCGTTTAAAGGCTGTGACATTTGGACTTTGTACGAGCTCTCTTGGCTCAATGAAAAAGGGTTACCACAAGTGGCAATTGGCGAGGTTTCTATCCCTGCGACAAGTGCTAGTTTGATTGAATCTAAATCCTTTAAGCTCTACCTCAATAGCTATAACCAAAGCAAAGTAGCCAGTTGGGATGAAGTAACGCAGCGCTTAACCAACGATTTATCGGCCTGTGCCGGCGCGCCAGTCAGTGTCACTCTCAACCCGGTGAGCGATTACACTGGCCAAGCAATTGTGACTATGCAAGGTGAATGCATTGATGGACAAGATATTGAGATTGAAAGTTACCAATTTGATGCCAGCTTACTGAAAAGTGCCGCGCGTGGTGAGCAAGTCAATGAAACACTGCACAGCCATTTACTGAAATCGAACTGTTTAATCACCAATCAACCCGACTGGGGCAGCGTCGAAATTCATTATCAAGGTCAACAAATTGATCGAGAAGCACTGTTACGTTATCTCGTCTCATTTCGTGAACATAATGAGTTCCACGAACAGTGTGTAGAGCGCATCTTCACCGACATTATGCAATACTGCCAACCGACACAGTTAACAGTATACGCTCGATACACTCGCCGCGGCGGTTTGGATATCAACCCATTTCGCTCAACCGAACAAGAACGGCCAACACATAACCAACGTATGGCCCGTCAATAAGGATTAGCATTAGGATGATCAACGTGCGCTGGACACTTTTGCTCAGTTTAACTCTGGCTCTGTTTTCATTGGCTTCACAAGCCACTATCTACTCGTCGCCAATGTTAAATGAAGCCAATGGGTTGATTGATATCTCACCGAATCAAGCCAAAACCCTAGCCACTGAGTATCTGACTCAGCGCAAGTTGGCCGAAAAATCAGAAAAATCATCATCAGTGATGGCGCGCGATGAAAGCGACAGTCGGATTCGAACACCGGGCAGCAGCGTTGATGCGTTAAAGATTTTAGCCAAAGCAGAGTTCCAGTTGCACAATATGGATGCCGCACTGGCCGCGTTAAAACTTGCTGAAGAGCTCACGCAACACTATCAATTGCCTTATTTAGCCACGGATGTACAAATACTCAAAACTCGTCTAATTTGGCTCAATAATAATGATGCAAGCGCCGCTCGGCAGGCGCTACGCGCGATCAGCATTCAATATGATGCCATCAAAAATGCGGATCAAGTGGCAAAAGGTCTCGATTATAAAATTACCCTGCTCAAAGCAGAAATTGCCTCAAAAGCCAATGATATCGAACTGGCCAATAAGCTTTTTGCTGACCTAAAGCCTTACATTGATTCGATCTCCTCACCGAAAACCGTGATTGAATATCAGATTGTTATTGGTCAACATTTTCTCACTCATGGCTTTTACAATCGTGCTTTATCTGAGTTGCTAGTTGCCTATTGGGGCGCGATTGAAAACAACTCAAGCGCCCTACTCGCTAAAACCAATACCTTACTGGCTCAGCTTTTTTTTGAAAGAAAAGTACTCGATAAGGCTTTAGAGCATTTGTCTCAAGCCGCCGATTTTTATGACGGCTATAACAAGTCGCCAGCCTTGGCTGATGTATTGCAACGTATGGGCGATCTCTATTACCAGCAAGGTAAATACAATCTAGCGCTCGTTCACTACTTCAACGTGATCGATCACGAAACGAGCCGTAATGATCTGGAAAAAGTCATTGAAGTGCGTATTAGTTTGGCGGCGACCTACCTTAATCTCTATAACTACCCATTAACTGACCAATATCTCACTCGCGCTGAAAACTTGCTTGAGCTGAAAGATTATCCTCGTTTAAAGGCACAGGCTTACTTACTGCATTCAGGATTAGCCTTTCACCAAAAGCAAGCCGATGTGGTCATCAGCAACGCTCAACACGCCTTAAGCGTTGCTAAAACGATGCAAGATGAAGAGATTGAAGAGCATGCCTATCGGTTACTGGCCTTGGGTTATGAGCAAAACGGTCAGTACGCACAGGCCTTAGAGAACATAAAACGCAGCAATGCACTATCGCAAATACGCCAAGAAAAACTCAATCAGATCAGTGAAGATGCTTTTCGTCAACAAAAAGAGTTTGTAGAACAAACCTTACATCTGGTCGGGCAAGAAAAAGCGCTGCTCAAAACTCAAGAAGAGTATAATAAGTTCAAAAAGATCGCCTTTATTCTGTTTATCATCTCCATCATTTTATTTTTACTGCTACTGCGCAGAGGCTACCTTATCCAGTTGCAAAATGAAGAAATCGATGAACTCAACAGCACGCTCTTTACCCATTCTCGCTCTCGCTTGCGTAACTTGCGCATGCTCAATGCTAAACTTCCTTCAGCGATGCAAAAAAGCAGCCGTCATTTTGAGCCGTGGTATATTGGTGAACTCATCCACGAGCCACTGAGTGATCGCCTCCGCTTTGTGATGATTGATATTCCCTTTCTGCGCAACATGTACTTAGAACATGGCTATTCAGCTGGCTTAGAATTGGAGCATCAATTTGGTCAGTTTTTAAAATCGAAAATCAAAGAACCGAATCGGATTTATCACTTTTCAGATTCCAATCTGCTCTATATCGAACCGAATGCCGATCGCAATACACCGCCTGAAATCGCATTCGATCAAATTCAGCAATGGATAGATGAATTTCAACCTGAACGTCGCTTAAACCGTACAATACGGATGGGCATCGCCGACTACCCCTTTTTGCCAAGAGCTTATATGGCGATTAATGATAAAGAGCTGCTCGATATTCTGCTGATGGCAACCAACACGGCTCGTGAGCTAAGTATGAGAGAAGGAGCAAGCCATTGGGTCTACTTAAAAGCGATTGATAACGCTCCAGCCGCTAGTTTTGCCTCCAACAATATTCGCAAATCATGCAAGCACGCCATCAATCAAGGGTTGATAAAAGTGCATTCTTCTTATAAGAATGAGGAGAGCATCAAAAAACTCCTAAAAGATGGGTAATTACTCGGCATTCAATGTGTTAAAGCAGTGACGTGGGCAATTAATTTGTTATTATCGATAAATCAATTAATAGGATCCTAACGATCCTCGCAGTTTAGTTTAGTTGTACATGGGCGCTCTCGAACAGGATATTCAAACACAGTTACAGCAGCTGAAAACTCAGTTGGAACAGGTTCGTTTGACACACAGGGACACTTCGTTCAAATTTAAACGAGAACATACTGTCCTAAAACGGATCGTCGCATCATTAAGCTTGGCGTGTCAGGGCAATGATCATCAGCTAAATATTAATTTATCGGATCTTCGTGAAGCTCTAGAGCAACAAAAAGACGTAAGCACGCTCATACCTCGCTTAGCCGTATTGGAGCGCATGTTGAAGCAACAAACTTTGGTTATGGAAAAAGAAAACTCTCATTTGGACTCTCAAATCAAACATTGTGGAGAAACATTACTTCGCGTTGCTGGCCTACCCGCCAAACTTAAGCGTGATTTGCGTGATCTGCTCAGTTTTTCAGAAGCTCAGCCTAAAGCCGAACAAGCGATTCAACTGCTTGGGATTTATGAACGTGCAATCAAAATAATAACAGCGAACCCGAATACGGCCATCAGCGAGCTGCATGTCGCGGATAGAGAGCTATTGACCAAGCTATCCGATGAACTGCAACACCTGATCACTGAATTGGATTTTGAAGGTGAATCAGGGGAACTACTGGTAGATATTCGTGCCAAGCTGTTGATTGGCGTATCGACATCAACGCTCTTAGAGTTGACGTTAGAGATTCTAAAACTGGTGATTGATGGCACCAACAGTGAGCGCAAAACATCTGAGAAGTTTTTAGAACAGGTCAACTCATCACTCACAAAACACATTAAAAGTAGCACTCACAACGCAGACCAAAGCCAGAGTTACTTTGAACATCGCCAAGAGATGAATGCTGAACTCGCCGCTTTGATTACCCAAAGCCAAACTCTAATCAAAGATTCTGTGGCGATTGACGATCTTAAGCTCTCCGTTTCACCTATATTATGCGAAATGGCGTCACTTTCTGAACGCTTAAGTCATGCAGAGCAACGCGAGCAGGCACTGATTGAACGCTTAAATTATGGCAAAAATCAAATGGAAGCTCTGTTTGAGCTCACCCAAGATTATCGCCGTCGATTGGAAGATCAGTCTCAGCGCTTGCTGCTTGATCCACTGACAAAAGTCTATAATCGCACGGCCTTTAATGACCACCTTGAGCTGGAATATCGGCGCTGGATAAGAGCTCAACATACTTTCCGAATCGTAATCTTTGATATTGATAAGTTCAAAACTATCAACGATAGCTTTGGCTATACGGCAGGTGATAAAGCCCTTAAAATTATTGCCCGCACCATATCCAAAGAAGCATCTGATACGGATACCGTGGCACGTTTCTCTGGTGAAGAATTTATTATTTTACTTCCCGATCAAGAAGATAATCACTGTTTCAAGGTGGTAAAAAACATTCAACGTCATGTATCGAGGCTCCCTTTCAAGTTCAGAGACAAGAGTATTACGATTACACTTTCAGCCGCGAGTACCTGTTTTAAAGACTCCGATACGCCAGAGGAAGTACTTGAACGTTTACGCCGCTCGTTACTAGAAGCCAAGAGTTTCGGTCCTAACCAAGTAGTTTGGAAATAAACACAAGTCCAGATCGGATGTAGACAAAAGAAATCCATTCAAATCGCGGCCTTAACTGGTCGCTATTTGAACAAAACCAAACTAAAGCGTGCTGAACATCACACTCTGCTTGCATAAACATTTCCTAACAATCGAGAAAAGAACTAGATTGATACTGTAATTTCAATCAGTTATATCGTCCTATCGCACATCCGTCACTAAACGAACCATGACCTATACTCCATACTAAGCGGGTATATATAAAAACCAACTTTAGTCGTAGCGTGGACATTTTCCTTACTTCTCAACTAAGGAGGCCAGTATGATTACTCATATCAGCCCTACAGGCAGCATGGATCTGCTTTCTCAACTTGAAGTTGAGCGTCTAAAAAAGACCGCGTCGAGCGATCTATATCAACTGTATCGTAACTGCACTTTGGCGGTACTTAACTCTGGTAGCCATACGGATAACTCAAAAGAACTTCTTGAAAAATATAAATCTTTTGATGTCACTGTCATGCGCCGTGAACGCGGTATCAAGCTAGAGCTGACGAATCCACCAGAACATGCCTTTGTTGATGGGCAGATCATTAAAGGAATTCAAGAACATCTGTTTTCGGTCCTACGCGATATCGTTTATGTCAACATGCATCTGGCGGATAATCAGCGCCTAAATCTTACCAATGCTATTCACATCACCAACTTAGTGTTTGGTATTTTGCGTAATGCCAGTGCCTTGGTTCCCGGTCTTGAACCTAACTTAGTGGTTTGTTGGGGTGGACACTCTATCAACCCTACTGAGTACCAATATACGCGAGAAGTGGGCCATGAACTGGGCTTGCGTGAACTGAACATTTGTACAGGCTGCGGACCAGGCGCTATGGAAGGGCCAATGAAAGGAGCCGCTATTGGACACGCTAAACAGCGCTATACCGCACAACGCTATCTTGGCTTAACCGAACCATCGATCATTGCCGCCGAGCCACCGAATCCGATTGTGAACGAATTGGTGATTATGCCGGATATTGAAAAACGCCTAGAAGCTTTTGTGCGAATGGCGCACGGCATCATTATTTTCCCCGGTGGAGCAGGAACAGCGGAAGAACTGCTGTACATTTTGGGTATCATGATGCACCCAGATAACGCAAGCCAACCAATGCCAATTGTACTGACTGGTCCAAAAGAGAGCGAAGCCTACTTCCGTTCAATCGACACATTCATTGCCGAAACATTAGGTGAAAAAGCACGCCAGCATTATCAAATCGTCATTGATGATCCAGAAAAAGCGGCGCGTATCATGAGTCAAGCGATGCCGCTGGTTCGTCAGCATCGTAAAGATAGTGGTGATGCTTATAGTTTCAACTGGTCCCTCAAAATCGAGCCTGAGTTCCAACTGCCTTTTGAACCGACTCACGACAGTATGGCCAACTTGGATTTACACCTAAACCAAAAACCAGAAGTACTCGCTGCTAACTTGCGTCGCGCCTTCTCTGGCATTGTCGCTGGTAATGTGAAAGCGGAAGGCATTCGAGAAATTGAACGTCACGGCCCATTCATCATTGATGGCGATGCCCAATTGATGAAAAAAATGGATCTATTGCTAAAAGACTTCGTTGCACAACACCGAATGAAGTTGCCCGGCGGCAGTGCTTATGAACCTTGCTATAAAATTGCAACCAATAACCAATAACCATTAACC
>NZ_CAWNHY010000178.1:0-3187 GCF_963874335.1 Vibrio sp. V10_P2A27P122
GTCTTACCTCACAAAATAAAACTGATGACCAATATATTAAAGTTAACGTAACTAAAATTTTGTCACCTAATAATGACGATGAGCAAGAAGTTGCGATAAATTCATTACGTGATATTCGGGTTATTCCTGACAAGCTGATTTTAAAGCCCAACGATCAACGCCGAGTACAAGTATTAGTGCTTGATCAGAATGTCGACACGGAACAAGTGTATCGTGTTTATTTTGAGCAAGTGACAGCAGACCAATATCACGGCTCAGCACGTGAGGACAATGATATTTCAGCCACTACTGGGGTTAGCTTATCATTAGGAGGGGTAATTCGTGTCCAGCCGAAAGAAAATAAGCCAAACATGGTCGCCAATGATGATCATATCGTTAACCAAGGCAATTCACATTTTCAGATCGTATCAGAGTGTATCGGTACGAGTATGGCTGATTGTGTATGGGAAAAGCCAGAAACCAATATCAATATTTACCATAATAACCACTATCAGTGGCAAACCCGTGATGATAAGCCGGTAGCTGCGATTAACTATCGCTACCCTCAGCAACGTAATAAATTGTTGACACTCAAGAAAGATCGCTAGTCCTATTGCATTGTTTATTTAGTAAGGTTTCGAAATGTTTTTAAATAAAAAAACACGTCAACAATGGTTGTCGCTGTTAATTCTTATACCTTCTGCATCGGTACTCGCGGTTCCTGCTGGTTTCGAAGCTTTGCTTGAACAACGTAATGAAGTCGTTGAACTTCAGTATAATAATACTTTTATGGGCTATTTTCAGGTTGCAATAAACCACGATACATTGACGTTTCTTGAACCACAGCTTGTATTTAATGACTTGAAATCAATGGTACAGGAAGTGCATCATCAGGCATTTCAAAATAAATTAAGCGCTGATTTTCCATTGGTCAATGAACGCTACTGCGCGATTCAGGCTAGTCAATGTGATATTAAAACTAATAAAGTATTACCCGTTTATGATCAAGACGCGCTATCGGTAAAGGTTAATATCGATGCAGACTGGCTTAATCAACAGACTGACGTGGGCTACTATCGCACCGCAGACAGACGCCAAAAACGCGCCTTGTTACAGTCGTTAAACCTTTCAACCCAAACAGGGTTTGATAATACTTATCAACTCGGCTTACGCGGTAATACCACTATAGGATTAGCAAATCATACCTATGTCGCGTTTGAGTCTAGCATCAGTAATAATCATGAAGAAACAAACAGTGCCATTGATTCCGCGTATTTAAGGCATGATTTCGATCAACGCTGGTATCTAAAAGCTGGGAAATTAGCCAGTTACTCGGCTAACCGCTCTAGTGAGGGGGGCTTCAATCATCAGCTTTTGCCAAGCAATACTATCAATGGCCTACAATTTGGCACTGGTATGCACTTTTATCAAGCACCAACGGCTGCTTTTGGTATGCAAGACATCGAGATTTTTAGCGCGACAGGAGGTAAAGCCGATTTCTATTTGTATGGTGTCCTCATTCATTCTCAGTTGCTAAATCCTGGTTACAACAGTATTCGACGGAATGATCTTCCTTCTGGCAGTTTTAATGTTGAAGTGAAAATATTTGAAGGTACAGAGTTTTCCCGTACTGAAGTTTATTCACTTCAAAGCCCATTCAGGGTAAGCGATGGCCGCGCGCAGTGGTTATTAAAATTCGGTCAAACTGAACAAAGTGACCAATCCGTTGTTGAGTTAGCTACATGGTTACCGCTTTCAGATAAAAACCTAGGGCTGAGTGATATCTCGTTGGCATCACAAATAAGTCAGGATTATTGGTTAAGCGAAATCGGCTTATCAGCAACTGATACCTTTGCACTAACCCCTGAAATAATCTCAAGATGGTCTTTTAACGGACGTTTTATTGCTGGCCAAGAAAATGGTAACCAAATTCAAGGTTGGAGCTTAACCAATAGCATAAATCTGAATAAATTAAGTTTAACCACGGAAAATCGGTATATTAATACAGATAATTGTATAAGTTCAGGTCGCTATACCTGTATGGATCAATGGCGAGTAAATGCCGGTACAAACTTTTTCGGTAATAATATACGATTCGGTTATGACGTCACTGAACGACGTTATGATGATATGCAGCGTCAAGATTCAAAAGTTTACCGCCGTAGTGTCAGCTTAGGTCGGAATTTTAGATTTTCCAGCATAAACAGCAATTTAAGTGCGACCTGGTCAGAGAGCCGATCGAAAGCTAAAGACACCGATAGCGTTTTTTATATGAATTTATCATTATCGTTACGTAACACCGATGATTCGTATTATTCATCAATTACCTATAACAACGGTGATAAGGCTATTAATGCAGGCTATAGTCGAAGTGGAAAAAACAATGATCAGCTAAACCTCCGTCTTGAGCAATATGATAACGGTAACGTCAATCTGTCTGGAAATGTGAACAGAAACTTTAATGAATTAGGCTCCTTGTCTGGGGTTGCATACATGAGTCGTAACGAGAAAAAAAGCAAAGAATCGGCATATCTTGGATACTCAATGGGTTTTTCACTAGATGAGGATGGACAGTTTGCAATGGGACGAAGTGGAATTAATGACCATAGTGCCGCTGTTATTGTTGAAAGTGATTCTGGAGAGCCGGTAGCGCATTCAGTCAGTGGATTAGGTTCTGAAACAGACTCTCAGCCAATACTTCCACGAACAATGCATCCTATTTCTGGTTATCAAGAAAATACATACCGTATTTCTGAAAGCAATATATCCCATGGTTCAGGGGTTCAGTCATTACTAACTGGAACCGATAAGCGAAATGTTTTTTTAACTCCGGGTAACATATTGATCCATAAATTAAAAACAGATACTCAATATTTTTACATTGGATCTATTCATGATCACAAGAATTTGATAACAAGCAAAATCGAAAACAAACAGATATCAATGGTAGATATCGATAGTGATGGAAACTTTCTTATTCAAGCAAGTGAAAAGCTCGATGGTTTAACTATGCGAAATGAAGATGAACGTTGGTATTGTTCATTTGTTAATGTTGAAGATATTAACGGCATCCACCAAATAAACGCTCTAACATGCTCTAAGGTTGACTAAATGAATTACAAAATTATATTTCCAACGTTACTACTTTTCTCTAGTATGTCACAAGCTACTGAGCGTGTTATCTATGGAAATTTCATTGATGCTATTG
>NZ_CAWNHY010000179.1:0-3105 GCF_963874335.1 Vibrio sp. V10_P2A27P122
CTGGTTGGGCTTGAACCCTTACTGGCTGTGCCGTGTCAGTGAGGCGGCATTATAGGGAGAACGAAGATGAGTGCAAGCGGTTTTTAGAAAAAAGTACCTTCTGATAGCTCAAGTGAACAAAAAGACACCAAAGAGTTAAATATCGATTAATTAGCGACCTATTTCCCTCTCTAAATCTCCTTGTTATCACCAGAGCATTGAGGTGACACACTTCATATTGCGTGCTTTTCTTCGTCAATGAAAGCTCGCACTGAGGCAGTACAAAGAAGCATATTACTCATCACTATCGAAGAAATAAGAGATTCTAGAGCGTGGGTTAAGATAGTCTCGGATTTTATCCGGAAGTTTATGCGGAAGAATAGCATTAACAATTTTCAAATCTCGATCAGCTAAATCAATAATGGGCGCTTGGGTTCGCGGAACCGAAGGGTCGTAAATCAATACATTAGGATATAGTAAGTGGCTGGCGTTTACGGAGATGACTAACCCAACCATATTGTTAGAAAGCTGAACAACGGTTCCCGGAGGGAAAACGCCCATAAATTTAACCAATACGTTTAAGTTTTCGTTACTATATAAATGATTACAATGCTTATACATATAGGAAAGTGCAATATAAGGAATCTTCTGCTCTGCAACGATATTGGGATGACACAAATTATCAAATACATTCGCGACCGTAATGACCTGTGAAAGCTCATCAATAGCCGCTTCCTTTAAACCAAGCGGATACCCACTGCCGTCATTGAGTTCATGATGCTGTTCTATTACTCTCTTTGCACTTTCTGGAAAGCTATCGATATGACTCGCAATATCCAAACCATACTTAGTATGTAATTTGAGATAATTTTGTTCGGGCTCTGTCAGTGTTGTTTTCTTTCTAACAATCGCGGTGGGAACCTTAATTTTGCCTATATCATGAAACAGCGCAGCAAAAGCAAGTTCTTTGATTTTTTGAGCATCATACCCTTTCGCTTTTCCTATCATCATTGCAATGACCGAAACGTTGAGTGAATGAAAGTAGATGTCTTCAAACTCACTTTTGCCATTCATTAAATGCAGCGTAACGCTATCTTCACTCAGTAGCTTATCGACGATATCTTCAACCAAAATTGAAGCTTCATCTATCGCATCCTCTGGCCGATTGCGTATCTTGTTCATTACCGCACGCATACGGGATAGAGAACGCTCAAACTCTTTTTCACAGTTTAGAACTCGCCTACGATATGCGTTCAACTTTTCAATCCGTTTCTGCTTCTCTTCCCACAATTTTTCAGCCTCACTCTCCATCTCTGAAGATTCTTCTATGGCTTCCGGCTGCGTATTGACAGGTAAGGGTTGAGTATCGCTTTGCGCAGGATTGATATAAACATGTTGAATCCCCAAGTGTTTTATCAATTGAATCTGTTCTTGGGATTTAATCTTAAAGCTATTAAAAAGAAAGGGGTGTTCGTTCCACTTTACGGGCAACTTAATGTGCAGGCCAGGCTGCAATCTATCTACTGTGATTTTTATGCTTGCCACAATTTATATAACACCTTAAGTACTAAGTAGTTAATGAGTTTAAAAGAAGCCACTCAAAAGTTCATCAACTACATATTAGTAGTGTTGATATAAATGTGTATGGCTAGAAGCGAGAAATGTGCGCTGTTCAGTATAGAAGTATGTGAGGCTATCAAAAGAGTCTCATTTATCTAAGATAGTGGACTATTATTTCGAGGACAAAAACAACAAAGCCCCGACTTTCGTCGAGGCTTTGTTGTTTAAATTATGGTACCGGTGGGCGGACTTGAACCGCCACTCCCGAAGGAAACGGATTTTGAATCCGTCGTGTCTACCAATTTCACCACACCGGCATCTTGGGCATTGCCCTTTGATGGTTGGCATTATACGTAAGAAAGTTATTGGCGCAATAACAAAATATTGAAATACAAATCGTTTGCCGATATTTTCACCACAAACCTTCAAGCTGTGCGTCTCTTCTCTTTTCAGATCCTCTTCGAGGCTATATGCTGCTGCAATTTCGCGAATACAAAAGATGTTTAGATATGATGAGTAACTCTATTTCTCTACCGCCTGCCGGATTACTACGCCGATTTGGTGCGCTCATTTACGATGCATTAATCATCATTGCTCTTGAGATGATGGCTGCTGGTGTTGTCGTTGCTATATTAGAAGCTCTCGTTGCGTTGAATGTGATGGGCTATGGCTCGTATGCAGATGTCAGCGACCTTCTCACTCGTCATCCCATTTGGAGCTATGTTTACACATTTTACCTTGCCGCTGTCTGGGTCTACTTCTTCGTCTTTTTCTGGACAAGAGCAGGCCAGACATTAGGGATGCGTGCTTGGCGACTTTTGATAATTAACGAACAAGATGGAAATTCAATCAGCGCCACGCAAGCTTTAATACGTTTGTTCACCTCAGGCTTTGGCTTGGCAAACCTCACCGTACCCTTTGATCAACAAAAAAGAGGGTTCCAAGATATTTGGGCCAAAACGAAAGTAGTGGTACTTCCTAAAGTTAATTGAGTCGGAATAACAAAAAGGAAGGTTTGCCCTAATGCCGTTCACTTAAGGTGAGCGGCATTGTATTTTCTAGGATATCGGCTTGGCTTTTTCTTCACGACTCTAGGGAAGGCTCTTTCTCGCCTTGGCTCAAGTATTAAGCTCCCACTCATTGCATAGAAGTTTTGGAGTTGCCTCGGTATGGCTCCCGGTGACGAGTAGGGAAGCCCCACTATTAGGCGCATGATGTGGGCTAACGCTCCATTGAAGCTAAGTTGGTATGGCAAGTAGTCTCCATTCAACGTATTACACATCTGCACCATTTGATATCTGACTAAGTTGTATGTCAGTAGTATTCCCCAGAGCTCTTGTCTCACGAGCTCTGGGAGTCGGCTTCGCAGTGTAAGGCGGTTACCCAGCATGTATTGTTTTTGCTCTCGGTACCCCAGTTCAATTTCCCAACGGTATTCATATAAACCGACTATATCTGATTTGGGATAAAGCATAGGGTCAGCCATTGAGGTGAGAACATCGTATTGCTTCCCCTCTTTGACTCTCGTGATTAAACGTACCACAACCTCTTCTTCTAGCTCTGGCC
>NZ_CAWNHY010000180.1:0-3039 GCF_963874335.1 Vibrio sp. V10_P2A27P122
GTTTGATAATCCATATCCCGTTTGGCTACGTCTTTTAATGAAAAAACGCCTTGCTGCTCATTAATAGCGAGCATTTTGTAGAATGGGTCATCTTGAAATGCAGAAGTGAGGTAACGGTCAAAAAGTAATTCTCGATTATTTTTAATGGAATCATAAAGATAAATGGGATGTTTATCTGTACGCAGGCCGAGAATTACTGCACAGTCATAATTCACTAGAGAAGCGATGAAAGCCATTAGATTAGGCGTAAAACTCGGTGATTTCAGAGAAGAAATAGAGTCAGCGAGTAGATTATTAAATTGCGATTTAGTCATAACGTATAAGATGAACAATAAAGGCCTACAGCATAACTTAACTACTTAAGTTGCTCAAAGATGAGCTTATTCAACTCGCCTCTGGCTAACAAATTTATGCCCCTTTATCACTTAGAGTAGATACTCTTCACTAAACAAGCACGATTATATTGACCAACGTTTTCTAATGTTAGAATCTCATATGCAGATAGCTTCTTTGACGGGCACATAGAGAGCAAAACTTTGGTTAACTAAAAAATTACGTACCCAAAGGTAAGCTCTATATCTGGAAGGATTTCAAAAACAGTATCAATTTGCTAAAAGTAATTTGATTGCTGAAAACATCTACTTAGAAGTCCAGTCGATACGTAGTTCAAATAGGTCAGTTATTAAGCTGTAGTGTAGCTGGCTTTTTGGGATTAAATACGGTTAACGAAATATAAGGTTTTAACTGCAACATGAACTCGAATCTTAAAGATATTTTTGATAAAAGCCGTCAAGAACTCCTTGATATGGGTCTTAGAGGAAATACATTACTTAATGTCGGCAAGGGAGCCAAAATTCTAGACATTGTTGATGAAAAGTCCGAGCAAGTGTTTCAACATTTGGTTGAAGACTCAAAGACAATGTCATTTCTTCCAGCTCCTGATTCTCTAGAGAAAGAGGATAGCAATTCGATATCTTTAACTGATTTGACAGCTCATCTTGAAGAAACAAATGGTGATAAAAGGCACGCTGATAACGCTCTGCAAACTCAGCTATTTAGAAAATCACTTGATACTCGCTTACTAAAGCTGAGCACGGAAGCTACGACCTTTGTCCAAGAACAGGGGGTTGATTTACTTTATCTTGCTCTTGGTTTAGTTAAGTGGTTTGAAGATGATAATTCTGACAAATCGAGACATGCTCCCTTAGTACTTATCCCTGTCGAAATTTTCCGAGCTGATGCAGGTGACGCATATAAAATTCGCTACACAGAATCAGAACTAGGAACAAACCTTACCCTTGCGGCTAAGCTTAAAATGGAGTTCGGTATTGTCTTACCTGACTTTGAAGAAGGAGATGAGGGCTATGATTTCCAAGGCTACTTAAAATCAGTCGCGAATGCCATTTCAGGTGAAAAGCGTTGGTCGGTAGAAAGCGATAAAATCGTATTAAGTTTCTTCTCTTTTGGTAAGTTTCAGATGTATCAGGACTTGTCAGATGAAGTGTGGCCTGAAGGTAAGAAACCAGCGGAAAATAGCTTAATTAAAAAGCTGTTTGCGGAAGGTTTTGAACGTGATGCAACTTTGCTCGATTCAACACCAATGGATGTCAACCGTGTTGAAGAAGTTCAACTGGTTTTAGATTCGGACTCAAGCCAAACAGAAGCCGTATTAGCGGCAAAGTCGGGGGCTAATCTTGTTATTCAAGGTCCTCCTGGTACAGGTAAATCACAAACTATCACAAACATCATATCTCAGGCTTTAGCTGATAATAAAAAAGTGCTGTTTGTTGCTGAAAAAATGGCAGCACTTGATGTTGTTAAACGACGACTGGATAACTGCCATATTGGTGATTCAGTATTAGAGTTACACTCCCACAAAGCGAACAAGAAATCAGTACTTTCTTCATTAGAAAGTACACTGATGCAGCACGCTCCTGTCACTCCAGAGAGAAGTGACGATATAGGCCGCTTAGTGTCTCTTCGTAATAAGTTGGATGATTATTGTCTATCGGTGAATGAAAGTATTGCCAATTCCGAAGTGAGTTATCATGATGCTCTAGGTTATAGTTCACAGCTTGAGCGAATCGTTACTGACGCTTCAATCGATTTAGATGAGCTACCAAGTACCGACTTTGATTTAAATGTCTGGGATAAGAGTTATTACTTATCTGCCCTGGCGAAGATAATTGAGACTGTTGACTATTTAAGTGAGCACGATGCGCCAAGCCTTAATCTGTTTTCATCAACCACTCTCAAAGATTATTCGCCGTCTGATGATAAAGTGGCTCAAAAGCTCGTCTCTGAATTAGAAGAAACACAGCAAGAAATTATTAACCAGATTAAAGGCCTTCATATCTGCGCTGGTTATATTTCACCTATCTTTAATTACACAGACTGTATCTCGGTTTTAGAGGGGCTTTCTCTTATTGCAGATAGACCCGAGCTTGAGAGCGTTGATGCGAATTCTTCTGCGTGGGAGTCTAAAGGTGATGCGATACTCGACTTTGCTCTTCAAGGTGTAACTCTACAAGATCAAAAGGCAGAGTTATCAGAGTAATGCCGTTCACTTAAGGTGAGCGGCATTGTATTTTCTAGGATATCGGCTTGGCTTTTTCTTCACGACTCTAGGGAAGGCTCTTTCTCGCCTTGGCTCAAGTATTAAGCTCCCACTCATTGCATAGAAGTTTTGGAGTTGCCTCGGTATGGCTCCCGGTGACGAGTAGGGAAGCCCCACTATTAGGCGCATGATGTGGGCTAACGCTCCATTGAAGCTAAGTTGGTATGGCAAGTAGTCTCCATTCAACGTATTACACATCTGCACCATTTGATATCTGACTAAGTTGTATGTCAGTAGTATTCCCCAGAGCTCTTGTCTCACGAGCTCTGGGAGTCGGCTTCGCAGTGTAAGGCGGTTACCCAGCATGTATTGTTTTTGCTCTCGGTACCCCAGTTCAATTTCCCAACGGTATTCATATAAACCGACTATATCTGATTTGGGATAAAGCATAGGGTCAGCCATTGAGGTGAGAACATCGTATT
>NZ_CAWNHY010000181.1:0-2960 GCF_963874335.1 Vibrio sp. V10_P2A27P122
AAGCAATTTACTAAGTCTGTCATTGTTTAAGCTGTTGAGAAAAAACAAAAACACAAAGCTGCAAACTTAATAAAGAGTTTTTAACATTTTTCTATTTTTAGGAGATCCATTATGCCTGTAACTAATTTAGCTGAACTTGATGCTCTAGTAGCGCGCGTTAAAGCGGCTCAAGCAGAATTCTCTACTTACTCTCAAGAGCAAGTAGATAAAATTTTCCGCGCAGCATCATTAGCAGCTAACCAAGCTCGTATCCCTCTAGCGCAACAAGCGGTAGCGGAATCAGGCATGGGTATTGTTGAGGATAAAGTAATCAAGAACCACTTTGCGTCTGAGTTCATCTACAACAAATACAAAGACGAAAAAACGTGTGGCATTCTTGAAGAAGATAAAAACCTAGGCACGATGACTATCGCTGAGCCTGTAGGCATCATCTGCGGTATCGTTCCAACCACTAACCCTACTTCTACTGCAATCTTCAAATCTCTCATCTCTTTGAAGACTCGTAACGGTATCATCTTCTCGCCACACCCACGTGCGAAAAATTCAACTAACGATGCAGCTAAACTCGTGTTAGATGCAGCAGTTGCAGCTGGCGCGCCAAAAGATATCATCGGCTGGATTGATCAACCTTCAGTTGAGCTATCTAACGCGCTAATGAAGCACGAAGGTATTGCACTTATCCTTGCAACAGGTGGTCCTGGCATGGTGAAAGCAGCTTACTCGTCAGGTAAACCAGCAATCGGTGTAGGTGCAGGTAACGTTCCAGTTGTAATCGACGAAACGGCAGACATCAAACGTGCAGTTGCTTCTGTTCTTATGTCTAAAACATTCGATAACGGTGTGGTATGTGCTTCTGAGCAAGCGGTTATCGTTATGGACGAAGTGTATGACGAAGTAAAAGAACGTTTCGCGAGCCATAAAGCGCATGTTTTAAGTAAAGCAGACGCAGACAAAGTACGTAAGGTACTGCTTATCGATGGCGCACTAAACGCGAAAATCGTAGGCCAACCAGCAACAGCCATCGCTGAAATGGCGGGTGTTAAAGTTCCAGCAGATACTAAAATCCTTGTCGGTGAAGGTATTGGCGAAGTTTCTTATGACGATGAATTCGCACATGAAAAACTTTCTCCAACACTTGGCATGTTCCGCGCGACTTCTTTCGAGAACGCGGTAGAACAAGCCGTAAGAATGGTAGAAATCGGCGGTATCGGCCACACTTCTGGTCTATACACTAACCAAGACGTTAATGCAGACCGTATCCGTTACTTTGGTGACAAAATGAAGACGGCGCGTATTCTTGTAAACATCCCAACCACTCATGGTGGTATCGGTGACCTTTACAACTTTAACGTTGCACCATCTCTAACGCTAGGTTGTGGTTCTTGGGGTGGTAACTCGATTTCTGAGAACGTAGGTCCTAAGCACCTAATCAACAAGAAAACTGTTGCGAAGCGAGCTGAAAACATGTTGTGGCATAAACTACCTAAGTCAATTTACTTCCGTCGTGGTAGCCTTCCAATCGCTATGAGCGATCTTGAAGGCAAAAAACGCGCATTCCTAGTTACTGACCGTTTCCTATTCAACAACGGTTATGCAGACGATGTAGTGACTCTGCTGAAGTCAAACGGTATGGAAGTTCAAACATTCTTTGATGTAGAAGCTGATCCAACTCTATCTGTCGTAGAGAAAGGCGCTGAAGCAATGAAGAGTTTCCAACCAGACGTGATTCTAGCACTTGGTGGTGGTTCACCAATGGATGCGGCGAAGATCATGTGGGTTATGTATGAGCACCCAGAAACTCACTTTGAAGAGCTTGCAATGCGCTTTATGGATATCCGTAAACGTATCTACAAGTTCCCTAAAATGGGTCAAAAAGCAGAATTGGTTTGTATCACGACTACTTCAGGTACAGGTTCAGAAGTCACACCATTTGCCGTTGTAACAGACGACAAAACAGGTGCTAAATACCCACTAGCGGATTATGAGCTAACACCTAACATGGCTATCGTTGATGCGAACCTTGTGATGAATATGCCTAAGTCTCTAACGGCATTTGGTGGTTACGATGCTGTGACTCACGCTCTTGAAGCCTATGTATCTGTTCTTGCGAACGAATACTCTGATGGTCAAGCTCTACAAGCACTTAAGATGCTGAAAGAGTACCTACCATCAAGCTACAAAAATGGCGCAGCAGACCCAATTGCTCGTGAAAAAGTGCACAATGCAGCGACTATCGCAGGTATTGCTTTTGCTAACGCGTTCTTAGGTGTATGTCACTCTATGGCGCACAAGATCGGTGCTGAGTTCCACATCCCGCACGGCCTTGCTAACGCATTGCTTATCTCTAACGTTGTGCGCTATAACGCGAATGATAACCCAACCAAACAAACTGCGTTCTCTCAATACGACCGTCCACAAGCACGCCGTCGTTACGCTGAAGTGGCTGACCACTTAGGCTTGAGCCAAGCGGGCGACCGTACTGCTCAGAAGATTGAACGTCTACTGACTTGGTTGGAAGAGCTGAAGAAAGATCTCGACATCCCGCTATCTATCCAAGCGGCTGGCGTGAATGAAGCGGATTTCCTCGCAAAAGTTGACGTGCTATCAGTTGAAGCGTTTGATGACCAATGTACTGGTGCAAACCCACGCTACCCACTGATTTCTGAGCTAAAAGAAGTACTTCTTGCGGCTTACTATGGTACAGCGTTTGTTGAAGGTGAAACTTTCGAAGGCACTACCGTTATCAAGAAGAAAGATGACCAAAAACCAGCAAAGAAAAAGTAAGCTGAGTTATTGAGAGATTTTCGCTAGCACGAAACAATCTCTATCGGGAAAAGATAAAGCCTCACCGTCTGGTGAGGCTTTTTTTGTATCGAGTAACTTCATCATCAAAGCGTGGATGGGATTTATCCCCACATGACTAAAATAGCGGCAATTGCGACTAGAACAAGCCCCTGCCC
>NZ_CAWNHY010000182.1:0-2887 GCF_963874335.1 Vibrio sp. V10_P2A27P122
ATGAGTGCATCCAACAACATCATGTCAGAGCCCTCTTCGACTTCAAGCAGATAATCCTTCATGTAAGGCTTTTGATCGACATCCGGATTATAGCGATACAAAGAGAATTTCAATTTCATAATAGTGCCTTCTCCTTAGTATGTGCGCGCTTTAGGCGGAAACGCTTCACGATAAATTGGTTCCATATTTACGCTACGCTTCGACATGCTTTCAGTCTCAGGGTTGTAAATTGAATGGCATAACCAATTAGCATCATCGCGTTCAGGATAGTCAAAGCGAGCGTGGGCTCCACGGCTTTCGGTACGATAATTTGCAGCAACCGCGGTAGCAAATGCTGTTTCCATCAAGTTTTCCAGCTCTAAACACTCGATCCGTTGAGTGTTGAACTCGGTTGACTTGTCTGAAAGATGTGCGTTCTTCAAACGTTCACGAATCACTTTAAGCTCTTCAAGACCTTTAGCCATCGCTTCACCTTCACGGAACACCGAGAAGTTATTTTGCATACAACGTTGCAGATCTTTACGAATTTGCGCGGGATCTTCACCACCTGTACTGTTTTCCCAGCGGTTGTAACGTTCTAGCGATTTTTCAATGTCCGCTTCTGTGGCAGGTTTTGCGTCCGCTTGCTTTTTCAACGTTTCGCCCAAATGCAAGCCTGTTGCTCGGCCAAAGACCACTAAATCCAGTAGAGAGTTACCACCCAAACGGTTCGCGCCATGCACCGATACTGATGCAATTTCACCACACGCAAACAAACCTTGAACTTCCACATCAGCGCCTTTAGCATCTTGCTTAATCGCCTGACCTGAAACTTGAGTCGGTACTCCTCCCATCATGTAGTGGCAAGTTGGGATCACTGGAATCGGTTCTTTAACTGGATCGACGTGAGCAAACGTACGTGACAACTCACATACGCCCGGCAGACGAGATTCCAGAGTTTCTTTGCCAAGGTGATCCAGTTTAAGCTTGATATGCGGACCCCATGGACCATCGCAACCACGACCTTCACGGATCTCAATCATCATTGAGCGGGCTACTACATCGCGACCAGCCAAATCCTTCGCGTTTGGTGCATAACGTTCCATGAAACGTTCACCATCTTTATTTAAAAGATAGCCACCTTCACCACGACACCCTTCCGTCACAAGAACGCCAGCACCAGCAATCCCTGTTGGGTGGAATTGCCACATTTCGATATCTTGCATCGGGACGCCAGCGCGGATAGCCATGCCCACGCCATCACCCGTATTGATGTGCGCGTTGGTGGTTGAAGCATAGATACGACCAGCTCCGCCAGTCGCTAATACTGTGGCTTTAGATTTGAAATAACAAACTTCGCCTGTTTCCATACACAAGGCGGTACAGCCAAGTACTGCACCCTCTTCATTTTTCACTAAATCAAGTGCGTACCACTCAGAGAAAATAGTGGTCTTATATTTAATGTTTTGTTGATACAAGGTATGAAGTAGTGCGTGACCAGTACGGTCAGCGGCAGCAGCGGTTCGAGCCGCTTGTTCACCGCCAAAATTTTTGGATTGACCACCAAATGGGCGCTGATAAATGGTGCCATTGTCAAAACGAGAAAAAGGCAAACCCATTTTCTCTAGTTCAATCACCGACTCTGGACCATTCTTACACATGTACTCGATAGCATCTTGGTCACCGATATAGTCGGAGCCCTTCACCGTGTCATACATATGTTGTTCCCAGTGGTCCTCATGCGCGTTGCCTAACGCAACGGTAATACCACCTTGAGCCGAAACCGTGTGAGAACGTGTTGGAAAAACTTTAGAAAGCAGAGCACAGGATAAACCTTGCTCTGAAATTTGCAGTGCTGCACGCATGCCAGCACCACCAGCGCCGATCACTACGGCATCAAATTCACGAACTGGAATAGTCACTTACGCACCCCACAATACAAATAAGCCAGAGAAGAAGTATCCAAAGAGCACTGCGATAACGACCAATTGCAGGCCACCACGCGATTTAGAACACTTAATGTAATCCGTTAATACTTGCCATAAACCGATCCAACCATGGATAAGGACAGAGACTAACGCCAGCATTGTGAAGACTTTGGTAAAGGTTCCACCAAAAAACTGTGTCCATGAAACATAGGAGATATCACCAGAGAAAGCACAGAAGCTGACTAGGTAGATAGTATAAAGAGTCATAATGATCGCAGAAGCACGGATCAGCAGATAATCATGCACTCCGTTACGACCAAAAGAAGAAACATGTTTTACCATACCAATACTCCCGCTAAAACTGAAAGCACTGCTGTTGCGATGAAGGCGACTTTGGCACTCATAGCCCCTGACTCCAACTCTTCAAAGTGGCCCAGGTCCATCAGCAAATGGCGTATACCACCTGCAATGTGGTAAGACAGCGCTGTTAAAATTCCCCATAAAATAAATTTTGCGAAAAAGCCATTCACAATGTTGCTGGCTTCCATAAAACCTACCGGAGAACTTAACGAGAGGGAGAGTAACCACAGCAAAATTCCGACCGCAACGAACATCATCACCCCAGACACTCGGTGTAGGATGGATGCAATCGCACTGATCGGAAAGTGAATGGTCTGTAAATCTAAATTAACAGGTCTTGACTTTCTTTCTTTCACGGGCTTGCTCACTCAGCTCCATTGAGCATTTATAGTTATAAATGAATTTTGGTTGTAAAACCCATAAAAGTTAACATTATTTTAACATAAAAAGCCCGATATCGCGCAGTTAAATGTAATAATTCCGTTAACAACAAAGACAGAATGCAATACTGAAATACAGTTTCTAGCCTTTTATTTATAAGGTGTTCACCAAAATTTTCAGTGCCACTATACGGCTCGCAACATTCTAATACAATTGATGTAACAATTTTTGCTACACAG
>NZ_CAWNHY010000183.1:0-2833 GCF_963874335.1 Vibrio sp. V10_P2A27P122
GTAAATGAGCATTTATTATCCCTTTCAATATCTCACGCAAAAACATGATTAAGCCAGCAAATTAAGCGCTTAATAAATAACAAAAATGAAATTAAACTTAAGATCTATCCATTGATATCATTATAAAATTATTTTATTTACATACTGATATGTACATATTAGTTATGCAACCTTGATTAACTGAAATCACTAACTATATTTATCCACATAAAGATTATAAACATGTAAATATCAACACTAATATCAATAACATTTAATAGATATAACCACAAAAACCATTCGAAATGGTTAAATCAGTACAGTGATATTCTGTGGATCCATAAATAAACGTCAGTAGGTATTGAATGAAAAAAATAGAAATACTTATCGTGGTTGATTGTGCCGGAGCATTAACAACCACGAGCTTAATGGATAACGTTTACTTAATTGATAGTAACCAATGGCTTGGTTCTTGGGATGAAGGAACGTGCCAACTCCACACGGTATCTCAAGATGGTCAGTTTATTTGCTGGCGTAGCTGCGCTATTTCGCCAGATGACGAAGTCAATATAACGGGATTCTCTGGTGACATGATTGATCAAAAAGCTTGCTTACCAAGCCCTGTTAATGACGCGTGGGAAGGCAGAGTTCAGACTCGCGGGGATACTGGGCGTTATCTATATACCATTTCTCTTTCAATAAACGGAATAACAATGAATTTTTCACCTTATCTCGAAGTTCAATAACTCCATCTAAATAAGGAACATTGTATGAAAAAAGTAGAAATACTCATGGTCGTAGATGCAGCAGCAGCGCTTGCAAGTCGAGATCTGCAAAGTAACATTTATCTCATTGATACAAATAAATATATGGGCTCGGGTAATGAAGGCCAAGCTGAGTTAAAAACAGCCTGTAAAGACGGCCAATTATTATGCTGGCGAGTTGTCGCTATTTCACCAGACAATGAAGTTGATATTGTCGAGTTTAATGGGCAAATGATAAATGACAGAGTTTGTATACCCACTAAGCAAGGACTAAGCGGTGATGAATTCTGGGAAGGCCGAGTTGAAGCGCAAGGACAAGCCAGCACACAACAATACAATGCGACCTTGTCTATTGATGGTGCAAGATTAACGTTTGATCCTTTCCTCGTTATTTCACTGTAGAGGGCGAACTCATGTTAAGCCCAAATGTTGATACCGCATTAAATATGCTGACCGACGTATATACTGATTTTTTAGGTATTAGTAACTACGATGCAACGTGCAACTCTCTCTTTATTGGCCATGTAGCAAAAGATCCAAACTGGCTCGTAGAAGTTCGAAGCAGGACTGAGATCTTAAGAGCGGTAATGAATGAGTTTATGCAACAAAAGCCTAAAATTTTTGCGCAAATTATTACATCGTTTATTAATTATCAGACCACGTTCGATGCCTGCGCACAAAACAGTAAGGCGATAACAAGTACGAAGCAATGGATTGAATGCTTACAATTATTGCAAAAAACGTTAAAGCAAAATATCACGTTAACAAATGAAGCTCAGCAAGTTTTCACGAAATCTTACAGCCAAGCGAAAAATGCAGAGGAGCTGCTCGCATCCAGCATTCAAGATGGCTGGAATGAACTTGCGAGCGAAGAACAAGCAATGGTACGCATTGCAACAGAGATAGGCTCTCTATCGCAATCCATTGCCAGTTTAGGAGCCAATGTCACGGCGGCCCAATTAAGAGCAGGAAAAGCTTACATACAAAGTATGGTCACTATTTCCTACGGTGTCGTAATGGGAGCAACGACGTCTGTACCATTCCTTTCCTTTGCTGGTGCGCTATTCACGGTTGGTTACAGTGCATACAGCACAATATCGAGCGCGAAAGAGGTACAACAAGATTTAGACAAACTCACTCAATTACAAACACTAGCCAGTGAAGAAGCACAAGCGGCTGCCATTACTAAAGCCATTATTCAAACCCTCAGCAACATGAGCGAAGAATTCCTAAAGATTGATGATAGCTTGCCAGCACTTTCATTGTTATGGCAAGACGAATTAGACAAGGTAAACGAACTGATCAACGCCTTACAAAGCGGTTCAGACCCTGCCCTATTGACTGATTTGCAAACCATCAAGATTGCTTCAGCCTCATGGAAAACCATTTCAGAATTTGTGCAACTCATTAGTTTACCGCCAAACGTTGGAAAACCCGTTTTAGTCAACACACTAAATAACACCATTCAAGAACAGTAAAGGAGATACACAATGTCACAACAAGTTACTCAGTTGAACCCAACACAGCAAACCACTCAATCTGCATTTTTGGCAACCACAGTCATCACAGCGCAGTGCCATGCCATTTTAAACACACAATTTACGCCACCTACGGTAAAACCAGATTGGTTTGATGACCTGAGTAAAAAGTTAGACTCAGCAAAATTGGTTGCTAAGCAATGGATTGACGATTTGGGACCACAAGTATCAGCATCGATTCCCTCCAGCGTAATTAATTTTGACGCCACTTTCCAAGCATCAATCGATGCCATTCATGAGTTATATAAAGCGGATCCAACAGCAAGTGGCAAAGACAATACGACGGTTCAGCAAGCTTCACAGATTATGACCGCCCTATCTTCTCAAGTCAGCGGTATCGAAGCCACAGTCAAAGGGATGAATAAGGAACTCTCTGATTGGGGGGTGAAAATGCAAGCAGCACATGATGACTTAGTCAATGGTGCGACCAATATTCAAAAAACAATTATTGATTTACAAACAGATATTGAAAGCATGAATAACGCAATAGACAACAATCGTGCAGCCATTGAGAAACTGAATAAAGATCTAGTCTATGCACAAGTTGCGGTT
>NZ_CAWNHY010000184.1:0-2810 GCF_963874335.1 Vibrio sp. V10_P2A27P122
ACATTAGACATTGCTAATCAATAAATTTATAGTGACTTTAATTTACAACGGAGGGTAACAACATGACGATTGAAAATGGGGTAAGAATATTGGCGGGCAGCATGGTACTGCTGTCGATCGTTTTAACTGTGTTTGTCCATTCAAACTTTATTTGGCTAACGGTATTTGTTGGAGTGAACTTAATTCAAAGCGCTTTCACAGGGATTTGTCCAGCGGCCTTTTTCTTGAAAAAGCTTGGCCTGCACTGAGGATTTACTTACCTTACCATGCCGCTTTTGTTTAATTTTACTGGAGTAATTTATGACTAAGATTGTGATTATTGGTGGTGTCGCGGGTGGTGCATCCGCAGCGGCTCGTGCTCGTCGACTCAGCGAAGAAGCTGAAATCATTATGTTTGAGCGGGGCCCCTTCGTTTCATTTGCTAACTGTGGCTTGCCATATCACATCGGCGGTGACATCAAAGAGCGCAGCAATTTGCTGCTACAAACACCGGAAAGCTTTTTAGCGCGTTTTAATGTAGATGTGCGCACTATGAATGAAGTGCTGCGCATTAATCGTGCAGCGAAAACCATCACTGTACGCAATCTGCTGGATCAGTCAGAGTACCAAGAAAGTTATGATTTTTTGCTGCTTTCCCCTGGAGCGGGTCCTATTGTCCCGTCGATTCCTGGGATTCAAAACCCACTGACCCATTCGCTGCGCAACATTCCAGATATGGATAAAATCATCCAGACGCTGCAAATGAATAAACCTGAGCATGCAACTGTCGTCGGCGGTGGTTTTATCGGTTTGGAAATGATGGAAGCGTTCCATCACCTCGGTATCAAAACCACGCTGATCGAAATGGCTGATCAGGTAATGACACCTGTCGATAGTGAAATGGCGGGCTTTGCTCATGCGGAGATTCGCGCTAAAGGCATCGATTTACGTTTAGGTGTTGCCTTAAAATCGGTCGAATATAAACCAGCGGCGACGTTACCTAGCACAGAATCGGGTGAAACTCTGGAGCACAAACACATCGAAGGTGAACTGGATCTTGTGCTCAGCAATGGTGAAATACTCACCACTGACATCCTGATTATGGCGATTGGTGTGCGTCCAGAAACCAAACTGGCTGCTGAAGCGGGCTTACAACTCGGTGAACTTGGTGGCATTTGGGTGAACGAACAGATGCAGACCAGCGATCCAGCGATTTACGCCGTCGGCGATGCGATCGAAGAAAAGGATTTTGTTACAGGCAAACAAACGCTGGTTCCACTCGCAGGTCCTGCCAATCGCCAAGGTCGCATGGCAGCTGATAACATGCTTGGTCGTAACGAAACCTATCAAGGAACACAAGGAACCGCAATCTGTAAAATATTCGACTTAGCCGTGGCATCCACAGGCAAAAATGAGAAGCAACTAAAACGTGACGGCGTTGATTACGAAAAAGTGTACGTTCACACAGCCAGCCATGCGAGCTACTATCCGGGCGCTGAAGTGGTGTCGTTCAAAATGCTGTTCGATCCAAAATCAGGCAAAATCTTCGGGGCACAAGCGGTGGGTAAAGATGGCATCGACAAGCGTATCGACGTGATGGCTGTCGCTCAACGTGCAGGTATGACAGTAGAACAACTACAACACTTAGAGCTGACTTACGCGCCACCATACGGCAGCGCGAAAGATGTGATTAACCAAGCAGCTTTTGTCGCGACAAATATAATGAAAGGCGATGCAAAAGCCATTCATTTTGATCAAATCGATTCGCTAAATGACACGCATATTATTTTGGATGTACGTAATCCAAGTGAACGTGAAAATGGTAATCATCTCAAAGGCGACATCAATATTCCGGTTGACCAACTTCGTCAACGTATGGATGAACTGCCCAAAGACAAAGAGATCATCATTTATTGCCAAGTCGGGTTGCGCGGTAATGTAGCCTACCGCCAACTGGCCAATAATGGCTTTAAAGCACGTAACTTGATTGGTGGGTTCCGTACTTATCTGTTTGCAAAACAATAAAAGATTCAATTGAGTGCTGCTGATGCGGCACTCTTTTTAAATTAACCGATGTAAACCGCGATTGGCATATTAGTCTGTTCTTCAAGCTCTTTTAATTTCGCCAACAAAGCTGAGTTAATTTGATTGCCAGCGGTCAACATTAAGTTTCCATTGGGTAAGTACAAATCACGCTTAATTTTCATACCCGGTTTCACTTCACTCAAACCAATGCACAATTCTAGGCCATCCTCCAAGTGTTTTAACGAAGTTACTACCATTAAAAAAGCATCCACGACAGTGGGGTCATACAAGGTTCCAGCCTGCTCTTTTATATAACTCTGCGCACTTTTGGTATGCATACGACGTGGATTATTTGGTGATGCAATATAGTAGTCATAATCTTTAACCACTTTAATAATACGTGAACACAAAGGTATTTCTTCACCATGTAAATGGCCTGGCTTACCAGTACCGTCATACAACTCATCTTGGTGGCGAATGATCTCAACTAGTGGTTCAAAGCGCTTAATTCGGCCTAAAATCTCGGCGCCTAATACAGAATTGGCGTTAGGACTCTGAGGAATTGAGGTTTCTGGATCAACAATCAACTTTTCAAGTTCTTTATCTTTCGCACCGATTAATCCTATTTGGTGCATCAAACCACACAAATAGACATGACTGACTTGGCTTTCAGGTAGTTTTAACCGCTGCGCTACTACCTTCGCTTGGTTGGCAATACGCTCTGCGTGATCGGCTGGGTGTCCCGTTCGATATTGAATGATCGCAGTAACCATACCTAGTATATCTTTAAACGTCTTGTTACGACT
>NZ_CAWNHY010000185.1:0-2807 GCF_963874335.1 Vibrio sp. V10_P2A27P122
ATTATGAGCATTTTAATCAGATTAACTCCAAAGAGGCGATGTTTCATTTGTAAATGATATCCCTTAACTCATTGAAATTTTTATTTTTATTTTTATTAATTTTAGTTTACTTAACAAGCTTAGTTGTTTTTCATACATTGTGTGAAATTCAGGGATTACATTCCTATCCAAATCAGGTTTGTGTTTGTATTAGTTAATAAGGATATAAAAACGCCAAGGTGACAGGTGAAAATTCTTAGTCCATCTTGATCACTTTCAAATGCAGCAACATAACGGTAGATAAAATGTTATATCGGTATTTATCAATTTTTTTGTCATTTATTATTCCTATTCAAGCCTTTTCTAATTCTTACTTTGAGCATGAGGTTAATGATGGCTTGTACATTCAAAAAGACACACGTTCCGTTAGTTCAGTGCCAATTGAATTTATTGATAGTATTAATTCAATTGGTATTGACTTTATCCATTTATTTGATGGCGTTGAGCCACCAGACACTTCTTTAGTCAATATAATTACAAAGCACTTCGGTACTTCAAATCTTTTTGTGTGGCAAGATGAGAAAGTTAATCGCTATCGGCTTATGCTGCGGGTCCCAAATGACGTCGATAAGGTACAGTACCTAGATGAAGCTAGGACGTATGTAAGTGAGGCTTTCATTTGGTCTTGGGTGGGACAGACGGATGGGCAAGTTGCTTCAACCATCAAGAGTGATTTTCAACCGGTAGCCGTTCTCAATTCACTCCCTTTGTCTGATTTAAAAGGGGTTACTCCTACTAATAATCAAGCATCATCGCTTAGTGATACGGTTGGACAGCAGGCTTTAGGCTTGCTTATGGCTTTGGATGGCAAAGATGACTCCGATTTCGGAGAAGAAGTTGAAGGGTATTTGAAACGCCAAGTTCAGGGCAGCTTCGAACAATATGCTAATCAGTATTTAAACGAGTCGCTCGAGTCTTCTTTGGAAAGCATTAACGGTGTTGTTCGTAGTTCATTAAGTGTGAGTACGTCTGGCATTAAAGGTGAGCTTGAAGCTTTGGTACCGCTATACAGTAATGACAAAGATTTTGTGTTTGTTCAACCTGGTTTTGTTTTGAACGATAAGGGCCGTTACAACGGTAGAGATTTTGTCCACGCTGGTATTGGGTATCGTACTAAAGTAGACGATTTTATGTACGGCGTAAATACGTTTTATGACTATGATTTGGAACGAGGTCATAAACGAGCAAGTATTGGTGGTGAGTTGTGGCATGAGGCATATAGCTTCTACACTAACTATTATTTCCCTCTTTCTGCATGGGTAGCCTCGCCGGATACATTTTCAACACTTGACGATATGAGTCTTCAGGAGCGCCCTGCCTATGGACTGGATGTTGGAGTATCAGGTTATTTACCTTCTTATCCCTGGCTTAGTGCTAACTTGAGTTATGAGCAACAATTTGGCAATCATGTTGAAAATGAAAGAGGTGAGAATCCTACCTCGAGCCCTTATCAAATTGGAGTATCGTTAGATTACAGCCCAATTCCGATGATAAGTTTTGGTATATCTCATAAATATGATAGTGCTACCGGTTCGGACTATTCAGCCAATCTCGGCTTTCAGTACATATTCGGTGAGAGTTTATCTAAGCAACTTGACCCTGCTTACATAAAAGGGACAAGGGGCCATGACTACCAGCAGAAAACATCTTTTGTCCAGAGAAATCACGATATTGTACTTGAGTACCGTAAAACGCCTTTCTCTATCGAGTTGGTTGGTGAAGGTGAGGTAACGATTTCTTCGGGGGTGACTCGTAATACTGCAGAATTCGTTCAGTTATCTAATTCATCAGATATTAAGCAGCTTTCTTATACTGGTAGTGCCGTACCATTTCTTACTGGTACTGGTGTATTGGCATCGTCGGGTGCTCTAAGAGCTAATAGCTCCGTACCTACTCAGTTTGTCAAAGAATTTAATCATGATATTAAGTATGCGAGTAGCGCGACTGACAATTTTTATGAGTTGACCTACGTTGCAACACTAAAAGATGGAAGCTCGTATCAAACTCGCCCACTGCGAATTAGGTTTGAGCATCCGAGGGGCGGTAGCTTTGATCAACAAAATACTTATTCTAAATATGAAGTAACAGTAAATGATGCGATTGCCGATGGTAAGGCAACGAACGAGCTTCGAGTGACCTTGAAAGATGCTAACGATAACGCTGTGGCAGGAGAGACAATTAGCTTTACGCTAAACGGCTCAGGACAAGCGGCGTCACCACTCACAGCAACAACTGATTCTAGTGGTCGGGCCATCTTTAGATTGAGCAACAAAGTTGCAGAAACAGTTACCGTTACCGCTATGCATAGCAGTGGCAGCCGTGATGCGTATGTAACGTTTTTGGCAGACCCAACCACAGCTAACATTAATGGAGTGAACTCAAGCTTTGTTGTTGTCAAGGATGGCGAGAAGGCCGATGGTAAGGCAACGAACGAGCTTCGAGTGACCTTGAAAGATGCGAATGATAACCTTGTGGCAGGCGAAGCGATTACTTTTGATGTTATCAGCGGTGATGTAACCTTGATTGAGACAAAGGTAACGACAGATACAGACGGTAAGGCGACAGCGAAAGTTACTAGTAAAAAAGCGGGTAAAGCGACGATTAGGGCGACTTACGATGGTGAGTCGAAAGATGTAGAGGTAATTTTTGTTGCTGACAGTGCCAAGGCAGTATTAAGCGCGTTTACAGTCGGTACCAATGGTCAACCTGCGAACGGCAGTGATCAGAACAGTGTTACGGCCACGGTGAAGGATCCAAACGGTAATCCA
>NZ_CAWNHY010000186.1:0-2800 GCF_963874335.1 Vibrio sp. V10_P2A27P122
CATCGGTGAGGGTTTTGGCCCATCTGATGCTGAAGTGGAAAACATGAGTCAACATTATACGCAAGAGAGAAGCAGCCTTTATCTGGTAGCCAAACGTGACGGCATCATTGTCGGTGGAGCAGGTATTGCAGCCTTTCATCATAGCCAACGGATCTGTGAGCTAAAAAAACTCTTCTTATTACCAGAAAGTCGCGGTTGCGGGCTAGGAAAAATGCTCAGTAAAGCATGCCTATCGTTTGCTCAAAATGCAGGTTATCAATCTTGCTATTTGGATACGTTATCTAGTATGACATCCGCCATTCAGTTATATGAAAAACTCGGATTTATACATTTGGATCGACCAATGGACGGCACTGAGCACAACGGCTGCGATGTGTGGATGCTTAAACAGCTGTAAATCATCGCATCTGCTTATACAAAAAATGCCTACCGAACGGTAGGCATCAAAAGCAGTTGAGATTTAATGCTTAAGTTTTAAAACTTAGAAGAAGTATTTTAGACGGATACGCATGCCTAGATCTTTGTTTTCTGTGTCGTCTACTTTCGAGTAGTAAGTACCTAGATAAACAGAGAAATCTTCCACATCCATCACATTAGCAAATTGGTAAGAAGCATAAGTGGTGTTTACTTTTACTGTATTAGTTGTCTCAGTTTCTCCATAGACATGACCCAAACCAAAGCCTTTAAACAGTAAGTTAGCACCGATGGTCGTATCTTCTTGTTTAGTTTTGTCGAAATCACGGAACGCATAGTTCACGTTGATAGAAAGATCGTTAGCAGAATAGTTAACTGTCGCGCCATAACCAAGGAAATCATTCGCAGCATCTTTATCATCTGCAGTCAGATTGGCTTCTAAACCAGCAGCAACACGAACTGAGTCAACGATCTGGTATGCAACAACTGGGCGTACAAATACGGCATTCTGATCCGCTGCAGACTCATTCTCAAATTTAGTTGAGAGTTCAAAATAAAGGTTATCTGCCGTTTTGCTAAAGCCAATTTGTCCGTTATCACCGCGGCCACGAGCCGCATTCGCTCGGTACACGTCGCCGTTACCAAAACTTGTCTCAGCGTCATTATCAACTTTAGCGTATTCAAGCATAGTATCTTGGCCAACAGGGAACAAATCAAACGCTTCATAGCGGCCTACTTTCAGTTCCCAGTTATTCGCTTGACCAAATGCAATCCACGCATCATCAAGTTCAACTTTACCCGTTGTTTTAAGTAAAGGTTGTGCTTGTGCTTTGATATAACGGTCACCACTCACACTGCGCTCACCAGCGATTTGAACCAAAAGGCGGCCATCTTGATTTAGATGTTGCTTGTCAGTGGCATTTTTATCACGAAGGTTGATATCGAACTCAACATCACCGCCGATTGAGAAAACACCTTGTTCACCTTCAACACTGATACCTGCGTTTGCTTGTAGTGCGGCTGAAATTAGAATTGCGGCAAGAGAAAGTTTACCAGAGGTAGCAAAATTCATTTTTTATACTCCATCGACCTTATGGTCATCATTATCATTATGTTGGCGCTTGGCACATTGAATCTCATCCTGAGATATATTCAATAAAATTAATGAGTTAGATTCAAATTCACCGGGGGAAGTAGCACGCTACTTTGGTAATCATGAACAGCTCAATCTCTTTATTGCTCAGCAACCACTGCTTATGTATTCCCTTAACGTTGCTGACGGGGATGGAGTTTACATTCACCGAATCAATGTAAAAATAGATCAATGTCACATTGGGAATCGTTCCCATGAATGGGTTGTTGATAAGTTTATATAAATCACGCTTTTGCAAATAATTCACACCATAAATTAAATGTTGGCACGAAAATTATGTGAAGTAGGCCGAAATTTCACTTCACAAAATAATAACAACTCAAGATAAAGGTTGCTTTATCAAATTATTAACATTCTAGAATTGGGGATGGAGAGTAAAAACGATGCGAGATTTGACCATAAATTGAAGTACTGCTGTTTGATGGTGATGGCTTTGCTTAAAATATTTCAATTTCACGTCCGAAACCGTCAACGAATATAGTGAACGTAGGGGGGTTACCCAGTTTCCGCTAGGGCGCGATTTGGAGCGACACGCGAGGTTCGCTTTCTTTTGGACTAAAAGCGTGACCTCAACCTTGGCAAGGTGGCTCTAAAACGACATCGTTGGTTGTGAACTGGTTGTGAACTGGCTGTGAGACAGAGATGAAAAAGCCCCAGCATTTCTGCCAGGGCTTTAATTTGGAGCGACACACGAGGTTCGCTTTCTTTTGAACTAAAAGCGTGACCTCAACCTTGGCAAGGTTGCTCTAAAACGATATCGTTGGTTGTAAACTGGCTGTGAGACAGAGATGAAAAAGCCCCAGCATTTCTGCTAGGGCTTTAATTTGGAGCGACACACGAGGTTCGAACTCGTGACCTCAACCTTGGCAAGGTTGCGCTCTACCAACTGAGCTAGTGTCGCATACTGCATAAGCAGTAAAAAGATGGTGCCCCGGGCCGGACTTGAACCGGCACGACTCGAAAGTCGAGGGATTTTAAATCCCTTGTGTCTACCAATTTCACCACCAGGGCACGCAATTCTGCATTGCGATGCTGTTTACAAAATTTAGTAACACCATCTTTAGATACTGAACGTTAAGTTCAACACCTCAAAATTTGGAGCGACACACGAGGTTCGAACTCGTGACCTCAACCTTGGCAAGGTTGCGCTCTACCAACTGAGCTAGTGTCGCAATGGAGGCGCGTCCCGGAGTCGAACCGAGGTCCACGGATTTGCAATCCGCTGCATAGCCC
>NZ_CAWNHY010000187.1:0-2798 GCF_963874335.1 Vibrio sp. V10_P2A27P122
GACCAATATAAAAAAGATAATAATAAATTAAATACATTAAAAACAATGAATTAATTGGATCTTCCATTATTCACATTACGTTGCGATTAACAAAAAATTGATCCTTTCACAACATGCTCAAAGATCCACCAATTAGCTCGTTATCCACACCCCCACTCTAGTAGAAATCAGATTTACTGATTAAGAGGCCCACTCTCTCAAGAAAAACCCTGTAAATGCATACAGACAAACAAAAAATGGAATATTTTCCCGATCAACCTGTGGATAACTTGAATTGCGATGATCTTTTAAGCAAAAGAAACGACAGCACATTGTGTATAAGAATTTGCTACAATCGCGTTTTTATCATTCAAAGTATCATGAAACCTGCACCTAAAACTGAACATGAATTAATGCTTAGAGCCCAAGACATTGCAGGCTTAAGCTTTAGTCAACTGGCCGAAGAAGCCAAGATGACCGTGCCCCCTGACTTAAAAAAAGATAAAGGATGGGTCGGTCAGCTATTAGAGTGGCATTTGGGTGCAACAGCAGGCAGCAAACCTCAGCAAGATTTCGAGCAATTAGGTATCGAGCTCAAAAGTATTCCAATCAGTTACACTGGAAAACCGCTCGAAACAACGTTTGTGTGTGTGGCCCCACTCACCGGTGTTCATGGTTTAACATGGGAGCAAAGCCACGTGCGAAATAAACTCTCTCGAGTACTGTGGATCCCAATAGAGGGTGAGCGAGAGATCCCCCTAGCCCAGCGCCATGTCGGATCGCCATTGCTATGGAGCCCTTCTCCTGCACAAGAACAGCAGCTCAAAAATGATTGGGAAGAACTGATGGAGTTCATCGTTCTTGGCAAAGTTGAGCAGATCACCGCTAAGCACGGTGAAGTATTACAGCTCAGGCCAAAAGCGGCAAACGGGCGAGCATTAACCGAAGCCTACGGTGCTAATGGCAAACCTATCAAAACCCTGCCACGAGGCTTTTATCTTCGAACTCAATTTACCGCGAGCATTCTTGAGCAACACTTTATTTAAAAGTGCTCGTTATTGCTCATGAAAAAACGTAACCGTTTGATCTTTCACTGCACAATTCGTTTCCGTTTCACTGCCATCTTCGCTTATAGTAAAAACGTCACACACTCCACCAGCGAGAGCATCAAGGAAGGAATATGCAATACACCAAACTGCCTCATTCCACACTGGAAGTGAGCAAGATCTGCTTAGGTACCATGACTTTTGGTGAACAAAATAGCCAACAACAAGCCTTTGAGCAGCTCGATTACGCCTTAGACCAAGGTGTGAATTTCATCGATACTGCGGAAATGTACCCAGTTCCCCCCAACGGTAAAACCCAAGGTCTGACCGAAAGCTATATTGGCAACTGGTTAGAAAAATCAGGTAAACGTGAAAAAGTGGTGTTAGCGACTAAAGTGGCAGGCCCGCGTAACGTGCCTCACATCCGCGAAAAGATGTCACTCGATAGACGCAACATTCATTTAGCGATTGATGATAGTTTAAGACGCTTAAAAACAGACTATGTCGATTTGTATCAATTACATTGGCCTCAACGCCAAACGAACATGTTCGGCCAACTTAACTACCCTTATCCTGATCAGCAAGAAGAAGTCACTTTAATCGAAACGCTCGAAGCGCTTAATGATCTCGTCAAGGCTGGAAAAGTGCGTTACATCGGTGTGTCAAATGATACCCCGTGGGGTGTGATGACGTTGCTAAAATTGGCAGAAAAACACGATCTAGCAAGAATTGTCTCTATCCAAAACCCTTATAATTTACTGAATCGCAGCTTTGAAATTGGCTTATCTGAGATTAGCCACTTCGAAGGTGTTCAACTGCTGGCTTACTCGCCACTGGCGTTTGGTTGCCTGAGTGGTAAATATTTAAATGGCGCAAGACCTGACGGTGCTCGGTGCAGCCTATTTGAACGCTTTTCTCGCTATTTTACGGCGCAAGGTGTACAAGCCACTCACGCTTATGTTGAGCTTGCTAACCAGTATGGCCTTAATCCAGCACAGATGGCGTTGGCGTTTGTCAATCAACGTCCGTTTGTCGCATCCAATATCATTGGCGCGACAAACCTAGAGCAGTTGAAAACAAATATCGATAGTTTAGATGTCGTACTCAGTAATGAATTACTTCTTAAAATTCAAGAGATTGGGACGACTTACTCCAACCCTTGTCCGTAGATATCTTCGGGGCTAGCGAAGCCACTAGCCCCTCATTTTACGTTGTTATTCGCATGCTTAACACACGGCGAAGATGACGAATATGACGTTCAGCTTTAATTGAGTCAGGGACTGAAACGCCAATAACGCGTCCATCACTTTCTAAACCAATATCTTTAAGCAAGTGTTGGCTATTAAAAGGCAGCTCAAAAGCATGACGGCGAACATTTCGTTGCCATTGACTCTCTTCACGGCGTAAATCAGCACGGACCAGTAAAGTAGCAAGTTGTAAATAAATTGAATGACGCATGAGTATTCTCCAGTAGTAAACTAAACGTTGACGGCTGGAAAAATGGGGGCGAACAAGGTGGATCAACACTTTGATAAGCTGCCATTTTTCCGCAGCCTATCTCAAGGTTACGGATTAACTAAAAATCGGTGCCTTTTTTATCATCAAACATACGACAGGCGTCTGTAGTAAGAGACGATTTAGGCGCAGTAAGATCGATAGAAACGCGAACAGTATGAACAAAAACGAAATGATTCATGTTGCGCCTCCAAGCAAATAGTTAATCCAAAGTGAAATGAGCGTGTGAGCACGGCTCACGGTTAAATTCTATGCAAC
>NZ_CAWNHY010000188.1:0-29266 GCF_963874335.1 Vibrio sp. V10_P2A27P122
AAAAAAACCCTTCAAAATGGAACTAATTGTAACAATTATTTAACCGAGTAAATATTTCATTGAAAGTACAAATTTGTGATGTGTACAGCGCAACGTTCCGAGTTGTCGCCAAAACAACTTAAAGATGCTATTTGATAGGGAAAAATTGCCTCAGTTTTGAGGAGAATCATTCAGCCAAAAAAGAGAGCCATTAAATAGGAAAGTAAACCTAACCCTTCTCCTCACTCAATGAACATTGGCCAGTAATAAACGGCTTCAACCATCGAACTCATCTGACCACTAACTCTGGCTAAAACTTCAACTATGTCAATGGGTAATAGAATAGTAATGTTAATTTCAAGCCTCATCATAAGAAAATGCAACATAGAGCATAAAACCTAACAATTTTAAGAAAGTTTTTCGAGTTTTATCGAGTTATGATTGACAAGATAAAAGTTTGAACTAGACTTTGCACTAGCTAGAAAGCAGTTCTTTGTATACACATACGTCTCGTTGGATTACTTGTAACTCCCCCGTCGTGTCGTACGCAATAGCAATCTACTTTTCCACGCTATCCGCGCCGTATTCGGCTGTAAAATTTTTTTTGATTTTGGGTATAAAAATGGCTAACACAGTTACTGGTACAGTAAAATGGTTCAACGAAACTAAAGGTTTCGGTTTCATTCAACAAGAAAACGGTCCAGACGTATTCGCACACTTCAGCCAAATTAAAGGTGACGGTTTCCGCACTCTTGCTGAAGGTCAAAAGGTAGAGTTTGAAGTAGCTCAAGGTCAAAAAGGCCCTCAAGCTGAAAACATCCGCCTAGTATAATTTTTTACTAAGTATTCTAATAGCCAGCAATTTGCTGGCTATTTTCGTTTTTACCTCTTGGCATTCTTCCAATGGCTCTTAAACCGACAATCTATAAGTTCCGTATTGCGCTGACGGATACTAATCGCGATCATTATGACTCTTTAAATCTCACCATTGCTCAGCATCCTTCAGAAAGCAACGCACGAATGATGGCGCGCATTTTGGCGTTTTGTCTTAATGCTTCACCCGAGCTAACATTCACTAGAGGACTTTCTTCCATTGAAGAACCTGATCTCTGGCTAAAATCATTAGATGACCAAATTCAGCTCTGGATTGAAGTCGGCGAACCCGATGCTGATCGCATTAAAAAAGCCACACGGCTTGCAAAACAGGTGAAAGTCTACAGCTTTAACACGAAATCACAGGTTTGGTGGGAGCAGAACAAGGGAAAGTTCTCTCACCTCAATGTCGATCTCTTTCGCTTTGATGCTGCAGCGACTGAAAAACTCTCTACTTCCTTGAACCGAGGTATGGATATTTCAGTGATGATTAGTGGGTCTTCTATCTTTATTGATAGCGATAGCCATTCCGATGAAATTACTTGGCAAGCACTACAAATAAAAAGTGAGCATTAATTCCCAGCCCACTTTTCAGTATCTATACCCAAACAACTTGAAGTTGCAGGTAGACGGCAAGTGAGCTCATCCCCATGAGCATAGATGAACTATGTGATTAGGGTAAGCGAACGTAACCAACACCGCTGCAGCTTTAAATGGGAATCTAGGCCCTTAAAAGAGCCTAGATTGAGATAGCGCTTTATACTTTATAAATAGGCGTGTGGACCAAAGACTTCGTAATGGATACGCTCTCTTGCTACGCCAAGCAATTCAAGCTGTTCAACAATGAACTGCATAAAACCAACGGGGCCACAGATATAAAAATCCCCCTGTGTTAGCGGCAGTTGCTCACAAACTTCATGCAAGATCATAGAACCTTGCTTAGCTGGTGTTTGCTCACTTTCCAGATACCAGACCACTTGCTGCCATGATGGATGCACCGCCATTAATGTCGCGGTTTCATCAATAAAGGAGTGTTGTGATAAATTGTTGCAAGCATGCAGATACGTCACCTCTTTTTTTCCTACTGACGCAAGCTGTTGAAGTATGGCTTGCATCGGTGTTGCCCCGACACCTGCAGAGATAAGTACAACGGGAGCGAGCTTCTCAACATAGAAAAAATCACCCGCTGGCGCATAAAGTTTCACTCGACTGCCTTTTTCAACGTAATCATGTAAATAGTTAGAGACTGTCCCAGGATGTCCAGTATCCACGCCTTCACGCTTCACAGAAATGCGGTAGTTTTTTCCATTGGGTTTTTGTGACAAGGAATATTGACGAATTTCACTGTATGACGCACCTTCCGGCTTAAGTTCAATCCCAATATACTGACCAACCTGATAATCTAATACTGCTTTGCCATCAGCAGGCTCAAAGATAAAGCTAGTGACGAATTCAGACTCTTTCACTTTATCTTGCAACACAAACTCACGCGCATTCTCCCAACCACCGATCGCCTGCTTACGCTGTAAATACAACTCCCCTTCTCTATCAATAAAGACTTGCGCTAAAAAGAGATAAGCCGCCGTCCATGCTGCTTCAACGTCAGGAGTAAAGGCATCAGCAGCAAGCTCTCGCAACGTTTCAATAAGGTGATGACCGACGATTTGATAGTGCTCTGGCTGAATGTTAAAGCTGGTGTGCTTTTGGGCAATACGTTCCACTGCACTGGTTAATGCGGCGAGATTTTCAATATTTTTCGCATACGCGGCAATCGCCTCAAACAGTGCAACGCCCTGACGGCCAGTATGTTGATGGGTCATATTAAAAATATCTTTTAGCTCAGAATTGTGAGTAAACATTCTCTGATAGAAATGAGCCGTAAGCGCTGACCCGGCAGATTCAAGCAAAGGAATGGTACTTTTGACAATGGCGATGTGTTGATTATTGAGCATATTGAGCTTTCTCCTCAGATTTTATAAATGGCGAATTAGATTCGCTCTGATACTGAAGCTTGTATAGCACAAAGCATACCAACATTAATCCATTGATTTTTAAATAAAAAATAATAAATCATTAAATAATCAGGTCAAAATAACACTTCAAAAAAATGTCATTATGACACTACAATATCCAAAAACATCACCTGAGTGCTTACCATGCAAGATTTTTCCATCTCTACCTTGATTGAAATGACCATAGGACTCGCAAGTGGTTTGAACGATCAAGATAGGTTCAATCGCCTGCTTGATGCGATTCGTAAAACCATTCAATGCGACTGTGTGATGCTGCTTTCACGCCAAGGTGATTTGTTAATCCCCCTTGCGATGCAAGGCTTGACTCGCGATACCTTAGGCCGACGCTTTTTAATTGATGAACATCCCCGCTTTCGTGAGATTTGCCACGCTGATGGGCCGGTTATTTTCGATGCAAATTCACCACTACCCGATCCTTTCGATGGTTTATTAATGGATCATGATGGCGACCTTCCCATGCACTCTTGTATGGGCCTACCCCTTTTATTTGGTGATAAACTGCTCGGTATATTGACGCTTGATAGCCTTAATCCCAACATGTTTGAGCATATTCCCAAACGCAGCCTAGAAGCGTTGTCGGCAATCGCGGCCTCTACCTTGAAAATGGCACTGACCTTTTCTCAACTTGAAGCACAAGCCAAACAATCACAGCAACGCTTAGAAGAGCTGAATGAAGAAGCATGGGACAGAGAAGGTGGAGAGATCATCGGTTCAAGTGCGTCGATGCTGGCCATGAAAGCCGATTTGGAAGTGGTCGCCCCTTCTAATTTCAACATTTTAATCCATGGTGAAACGGGTGTCGGTAAAGAGCTGGTCGCACGAACACTGCACCAACTATCAGCGCGTAAACGCCAACCTCTTATTTATGTCAACTGCGCCGCAATTCCAGAAAACTTGGTCGAAAGTGAACTATTTGGGCATGTCAAAGGAGCCTTTACTGGAGCAGAACGGCATCGCTTAGGCAAGTTTGCATTAGCCGACGGTGGAACCTTATTTCTCGATGAAATCGGTGAACTGCCACTGGCTGCCCAAAGCAAGATTTTACGTGCATTGCAGAACAATGAAATTCAGCCCGTAGGACAAGATCATGTCCAAACTATTGATGTACGGATATTGGCAGCGACAAATCGAGATTTAAAGCAAGAGGTGGAAGCGGGAAGATTCCGAGCCGATCTTTACCATCGACTCAGCGTATACCCTGTTCATATCCCTCCGCTAAGAGAGCGAAATGGTGACGTTACCTTGTTGGCAGGTTATTTTTTAGAGCAAGCGCGTCGCAAGCTCGGTATCACACAGCTCAAAATCGATCCCAACGCACTGGCTGGGTTACTCAACTACTCATGGCCCGGTAATGTTCGCGAATTAGAACACGTGATCAACCGCGCAGCGCTGAAAGCACGAGCCAGACAAGGCTTACAAGCGTTGATCACCGTCAACAGCTACGACATAGGTGAGTTAGATTTCAGCCTACCCCTGGTTAACACGCCAAGTACGTTGAGCGACAAAGAGGTCACAGCGAAGGTGTGGCAACGTGGGCTGCGAGAAGCAACGGATGAATATCAGCGTAAATTGATCAGTGAAGCATTGACCCAATCCGATTTTAATTGGGCAAAAGCGGGAAGATTATTGCAAGTGGATCGCGCGAATCTCACTCGGCTTTCAAAACGCTTAGGGATTTCGGTGAAAAAAACACACGCAATTGAGCGTTAATCTCACTTTCATCACTAATATATCTTTTCTCACCCAAACAGTAATTGCAGGTAAGACGCTCACCATACTGTGTGAGCGCTCATTATTCAGCCGCTAGCTACCCACTTCACTCGGCAGCACTTCTGTTGCAACTAAAGCACGTGGAAATGCGTTTTCATATGCTTGCATAAAGTCTTGGCGGATCAGTTGCTCTAAATGGTTGGCCCGCTCTGTTGGGCAAAAAATCATGAAATGCACGATCTGTTCTCCTGCGGCTGCGCTGCTGATCTGAATGTGCGGCTCAGCACTGGGCAAATCTACACCCGCATGTTTTTCAATCATGCTGTTATAGCGCCTTGCAACATCAATAAAGTGGGCAAAGTGGCTCTCAATCTTTTCATGCATAATCGGTAATAAAGGATACAAATTTACAAATTCAGGCACTACTATCGAAAAGTTATGAAACACATAACGCTTCATAAAATTAAGGTTTTTTACCGGAAACGAGAAGAACATACTGTTTGGCAAGGTCGCGGTTTTTCCAGTGTAGTGGTATTGACCATGATTCAAGTCGATTTCTTGGATCACGGTTGCCATCAAGTTGTGTTCGATCACTTCACCGCTCAGTTTTCCGACTTCAATCCAATCCCCGATACGAAATGAGCGAGAGCTCGCTCGCTGAATTGAACCCGTAAAACACAAGATGATCTCTTTTGATGCGACTACAATGGCGACCGCTATCGCAGTCACTGACAGTGCAAATTCGTTGATCTCCGATTGCCACAATACGAAGAGGATGACCAAAGTAAACGCAAAGGTGCCATTCTTGGTGCGTGACATCCATTTACGCTGCTTTTCGGTAATCAGTGCGACATCGCCACGAATTTGAGAAAGCACAACTCGCCGCGTCAAAATAATCAACGTCATGATTAAAATACTAAACACCAATTTATGAGTGATAAGAAAGTCCCACACCGCGACCACTTTCTCCATATCAATCCCCTTCTTTTATTTTTATGCATAATGAGCAGCAACACATCTAAGCCACTAGAGAGCAGCAGATTGAGATCGTGTTAGAAATTTTAGAAAGGTATTGTAACTGAGTGAATAGTTAACGTCGGCATAAGGCGCAATTATTATGCGCCCTGTCATAGCTTTGGAAGAGAAACTCCCTTTGAGATTGGCGAAAGGAAAGGTTTGTTATCAGTGTTGATTCGCCAACGCTGTCTTTTCAGCCAGTTTTACAATCACGTTTACCGCTTGTTCCATCCCTTCAATGGTAATGAACTCATGAATACCATGAAAATTATAACCGCCAGTGAAAATATTAGGGCATGGCAGGCCCATGAATGAGAGCCTCGCACCATCCGTACCACCTCGAATAGGTTTGATCAGCGGTTCAACATCACAAGCAATCATGGCTTGTTTAGCCAGTTCAATGACTTGTGAATGAGGCTCGACCATCTCTTTCATATTAAAATAGCTGTCCGTCACAACCAACTCAACTCGTCCTTTCTCAAGACGGGCATTTAACTGGTCCACTTGCTGCTGCATAAACGCTTTACGAGCTTCCAAGCCTTCTCGTTCAAAGTCTCTAATAATGTAACCCAAGGTTGAGCGAGCCACACTCATCTCTGCGGATTTTAAATGGTAAAAACCTTGATAGCCCTGCGTGGTCTCTGGGGTTTGATCGGCTGGCATCATAAGCTGAAATTGTGCGGCGATGTTGATGGCATTCACCATTTTATCTTTCGCGGTCCCAGGGTGAACATTCACGCCATAGCAAATAACATCGGCGCTCGCCGCATTGAAATTCTCATACTCCAACTCACCCACCGGGCCACCATCAATGGTATAAGCCCACTGTGCGCCAAACTTCTCCACATCAAATAAGTCCGCGCCACGGCCGATCTCTTCATCGGGAGTGAAACCGATACAAATATCACCATGTGCGATGCTTGGGTCGGCAATTAACCTCTCAATGGCCGTCATAATTTCAGCGATGCCTGCCTTATTATCGGCACCAAGCAGTGTGGTGCCGTCAGTCGTGATCAGATTGTAACCATGCAGTTGATGCAAATCCGGGTATTGAATAGGTGACAGCACCTCATCCCCTTTACCTAAAGCAATGTCTCCGCCTTGATAATTCTCCACAATTTGCGGCTTAACGTGTTTGCCTGACGCGTCTGGCGCAGTATCCATATGTGCAATAAAACCAATCGCAGGAACAGGGTAATCAACATTCGATTGCAACTTCGCCATAACATAGCCGTGTTCATCAACCGTAGCATCGGTTAAGCCTAATGCGATTAATTCTTCATGCAGTGTATGGGCAAACGTCATTTGCCCTACGGAACTCGGGCAACGGCGGCTGGCAGGGTGAGATTGAGTATCAAAAGAGACATAACGCAAAAAGCGTTCAACAAGATTTTCCATAGCAAGCACTCAATAAGTTAGCATGTCAGCGTATCGCCTATGTTGGGATACGCAGTTAATTGCAAGCTATACTACGCGCTCATCAGAAACGGAATTTGCTATAAATCAGCTTTTCAGCAATTACTGAGGTGTCAATCATTCAAAAAAGGGATCAAAAATGCCCACCGCAGTGAGCATTGAGAGAAGCAAACAGGGCGTTTAAAGCAGAATGAAAATGCCCGCTAGACATGCACTCATTAAGTTAGCTAGCGTACCTGCAATCACCGCTTTAATACCTAAATTCGCGACTTCTGCACGGCGTTCAGGAGCGATAACCCCGATAGAGCCTAATTGGATCGCGATAGAACCAATATTGGCAAAGCCGCACAGAGCAAAAGTAATGATAACTTGGGTGTGTTCCGACAACAGCGCTTTGTGGTCAACAAAATCAATGAAAGCCACAAATTCGTTCATCACCACTTTTTGCCCAATGTAAGAGCCCGCCATCAAGACTTCATGGCTTGGTACACCAATCAACCAAGCCAGTGGTGAAAATAGATAACCGAACAGCAGTTGTAAGGTAATGCCGTTCAAACCCAATAACTCACCGAAACTTTCAAGCCCAGTGTTAACCATCGCAATCACGCTCACAAATGCAACCAGCATTGTACCGACGGCCACCGCCACTTTCATGCCATTCATCGCCCCGCTCGCCAGTGCGTCAATCACATTACTCTCTTGCGCTTTATCCATCTCAATATTGGTTTGATCAAGTGGAACATCGCGCTCTGGTACGATGATTTTTGCCATCATTAAACTGCCGGGTGCCGCCATAAAACTGGCTGCAATAAGGTATTTAAGCTCAACACCTAGACCGGCATAGCCACCCAACACGCTACCTGCGACAGAGGCCATGCCTCCGGCCATGACGGCAAACAGTTCTGAACGTGTCATGCGCGACAAAAAGGGACGCACAAGCAGTGGTGATTCGCCTTGTGAAAGGAAAATGTTACCCGTAGCAACCAGAGATTCTGCTTTGCTCGTACCTAAAAATTTTTGAATACCACCACCGATAAACTCGATGACTTTTTGCATGATACCAAGGTAATAAAGGGCAGAGATAAGAGCGCTGAAGAAAATGATGATAGGCAGAACACGAACAGCAAAAATAAATCCGGAATCGGCTAAATCACCGAATAGAAAGCGGATTCCTGCATCGGCGAAACCCAGCAAACTCGACACACCGCCGCTGATGCTGGCTAGTGCGCTTTGTCCCCATGGGAAGTAGAGCACCAGCGCGGCAAAACCAACTTGCAGCAATAAAGCACGTGATACGGTTTTCCAATTGATGAAAGATCGATTTTCAGAGAGCAGGTAGGCGCAAGCGATCAGCGCTAAAATGCCGACGAGGCCAAAAAGAATATTCATTGTATTTACCTAGTTTGAAATTTGGAAATAAGGGTAGAACCAAAAAACTTGGCAAAGGAGGAATCATTGTCCTTTTGCACAACAAAAGCATGACAAAAAGAGGGGTATGCGAACATATTGTTCATCTAAGATCACCTTATACAAGCAGAGGAACTTAGCTGGTCCAGTCCTTGGGGTCATTCACATTTCCGTGTGACGGCTTGTATGGGTTGAGCACCGGCTCATAACCGGGCGGAAAGTATAGCGAACAAAATGAGAGTTTCATCACATATTTTTACGCAAACGTTCAAGCGCTCATTTATTCGACAGTTATTCTAAAAAAACATCAAACACAGGCAAGATTGGATGGAAAATAAACAAAAAAAATATGGAATTTTCATCACAAATTTAAACTAATTTAACTATATAAAAACGAATAATTGGTATTTCTGCACTTTGCCAACTAGCTTTAAGAGAGTCACTTTCAAGAGACTGAAACGGTTTCGAATAAAAATCACTAGCAACGTCACGCCTCTTGCGGTCAACACTGACCCAAGAGGCATTTTTATTGGACAAAGTCACTGTAGTGCAACAGCGTGAGGCGAAAACTAGTTTACAACCTCAATATCGGTTTCAGGAATACAACAACACGCTAAAGCGAAACCAAGATGACGTTCATGCTCAGGCAGTGCTGGCACGTCAGGTTGATGCACTTTGCCCGACTGCACAGTCACCTTGCACGCACCACAGAACCCTGCTCGGCAACTGTTGGCAATCGCAATGCCAGCGGCTTCGGCTTGATCTAATAAGGTCGTTTGGTTATTACCCTCAAATACATGGCCATTGACGCTCAGTTGTAACGTTTTCAGCTCAGCTGCGACGGTGTGCGCCACACTAAATGCTTCTTGGTGGTAAGATTCTTCCGCAAGCCCTTTTTTCAACAATAAGCTTTTTGCTTTCTGCATAAAACCATCAGGCCCACACACAAACACTTGGCGAGCAGTCACATGTTGGATTTGCTTAAGATGGGATAAAGAGAGCCGACCTTTCAGCCCCAACCAATCGATGGGAGCTTGAGTAAGCGAAATGAAGACTTTCAACCCCGGATGTCGCTGCTTAAGCGCTTCAAGTTCAGCCCTGCAAGGAATATCCTCAATACCGCGGCATTGATGATAAAAGACCACATCTTGAATTTGTTGATTATCGGCAAGATAGCGCAACATCGATAACATAGGCGTCACGCCACTTCCAGCCGACAACAGTAACAACGGTTGTTGGTGCTGAGTCGACAGATGAAACGAGCCATCCGGTGATTGTGTGGTCAATGTACTTCCTACCCGCAAGTGATCAAGCAACCAGTTAGAAACTCTACCGCCATCAATACGTTTGACTGAAATCGCTAACCGACCCGGGCGCGATGGGCTAGATGACAAAGTGTAGCGGCGCGCCACGTTCTCGCCATCGATCACAACCTCGATTGGTAGGTGCTGCCCAGGTTGATAATTTGGCATTTCACCCTTTTTCGGCTCTAGCCAGAACGTGACAAAATCACGCGCAATCGCTTCACGCTCAACACAGGTCATCACATGGTGACTCATGCCCAAATCTCGATAAAACTCTTTCTCTTTGTACTCAAGCACCTCAACGCTGTCGCCAACTCGAATCATCCCCTCATTTTTTGCGACTAAATTTTGCCCAAAAAACACCCCACCTCTTTCGTTGGCACGAAATTGTGACAAGGTTCTTAGCGGCTCTTTGGTTGGACGAAAAGCCCCTTTATTCACATCAACAGTAGTGAGAATACAGCGTTCGCAAGGTTTTACCGCTTCAAATTCTACCTCACCAATTCGGATCCGCTTCCAGCTGTCTTCAGCGAAAGGCTCATCGGTTCGTACCACTAGATTGGTACGAAATTGATCCATGCTGTGCACTTCAGGGCTGCGGCGATTGAGTTCATCAAGTGAAGCTTGGCTGATGACCAGCACTGGATAGCCATCAGCAAAACTGACATTGTGACCCACTTTTTCACGCATTCGGTTTGATTGCTCTCCGGTAAACAGCAACTCAACACGCTGGCCTAACACTTGGCTAAACCAATCATCCGCTTCATCGGTTGTGGTGTAAGCGGTAAAGTTATCGTCCCACACTTGCGCTGGAGAAGGTTGCATTTTGAAATCTGCATAACGCAGTTTTAACGGAGATTGGTTCACCGCCGTGAAGATCAAACCATCCGCAACCAGTATTGAATTGACCTTAACCATCTTTGGATATTTACGCGCAGTGACCATTGAACCATCAGCTAACGCGATCATAAAGCGCCGATCAAAAGCCAGCCCCTGTTTTTCAACCCAAGCGGTGGACTGCGCGATACCGCCTATCGATTTGACTGGGTAGACGTTAATTTGTGAGAGTTGAGCTGACGACATGGCCTATCCTTATGCTTTTTTGAAGGTATTTTTATAACGCGATGATAATGGAAATCGCCAAAGCTGGCTAACCCTATGGAAAATAAAAGGATGAAATTCACCCCTGTTTCCTCTATCATCCTGTCGCTTAAACGTAAGCGATTGCGCGCACATTAAAAGCGAAGCCCGTTTAAGCTCCAATCAATTTATTTTCCGGTGGGAGCAACCAATGAAAACATTAACAATTACTCGTCCAGACGACTGGCATGTTCACTTACGTGATGGTGATGTGTTGGCCGATACAGTACGAGACATCAGTCGCTACAACGGCCGCGCACTGATCATGCCCAATACGGTCCCGCCGATCACCACCACAGAATTAGCATTAGCGTACCAACAGCGCATCATGGCGCAAAAACCACGTGATTCTTTCAAGCCACTCATGGCGCTTTATCTCACCGATAACACGACACCTGATGAGATCCGCAAAGCCAAAGCTTCTGGCGCTGTCGTGGCAGCCAAACTTTATCCGGCTGGGGCGACCACCAATTCAGATTCTGGCGTAACCTGCGCTCAAAATATTTACCCAGTATTAGAAGCGATGCAAGACGTTGGTATGCTGCTGCTGATTCATGGCGAAGTAACCGCTCACGATGTGGATATTTTTGACCGAGAAAAAGCCTTCCTTGATACAGTGCTTGCTCCTATTGTTAATGATTTCCCAAATCTGAAAATAGTGTTAGAACACATCACCACCGCCGATGCTGCCGAGTTTGTAAAAAATGCGAACCAGAATATAGCGGCAACGATCACGGCGCATCATCTACTTTATAACCGCAATCACATGCTTGCTGGTGGCATTCGTCCTCATTTTTACTGTTTGCCAATCCTTAAGCGCAACACCCACCAGCTTGCGCTGATTCAGGCAGCGACATCGGGCAATAAGAAATTTTTCTTGGGTACTGATTCTGCGCCTCATGCCAAAGGCAAAAAAGAAGCCGCTTGCGGCTGTGCTGGATCGTACACAGCGCACGCAGCCTTAGAGTTATACGCAGAGGTGTTTGAGCAAGTTGGTAAAATTGGCAACCTTGAAGCGTTTGCCAGTCACAATGGCCCTGATTTTTACGGCCTACCCCGTAATAACGACACCGTTACTTTGGTAAAAGAAGAGTGGCCAGTTGCTGAAAGTATGCCATTTGGCTCAGATATTGTGGTGCCGATCCGCGCCGGTGAAACGGTCGCGTGGGCAGTAAAATAGCCCATTAATGCATCAAAAAGGGAAGCCGCGGCTTCCCTCTCTTTATCATTATCATTTTTGCACCACACAGCGCTTATCTCAGCTTAGGCTGACGCTCTAACAGCACCATCACTTCGCTATGATCGGTATGTGGAAACATATCAAACCATTGCAGTTTTTTGGGTAAGTAGCCCACCATACCTTGCATATCAGTGATCAGCGTTTGCGGGTTACAGCTTGAGTAAATGATGTGTTTGGGTGATAAAGCCACCAATCGCTCAACTAATTCAGTCCCTAAACCACGACGCGGTGGGTTGACTAGCACTAGCTCAGGCGCGGTTGATTGAGCCTGTGAGAATTGGGCAGAATCCAGCGCAGCAAAGTCTAAATTGGTAATGCCCATCGTCTTGGCAGAGCGTTTAGCACTGGCGATCGCTTCTGGTTCAATTTCAATTCCTGTGACTGCCGTAGTTGGACTGGCACAATGTAAGGCAAAACCGCCCACGCCACAAAACAGATCCCACATGTGACTTGGGTTTATCTCTCTCACCCAATCACTCGCCGCCGCGTACAACTGCTTCGCTACATGCGGGTTGGTTTGGAAAAAACTTTTCGGGCGGATAACCATAGGCACCTGATTAAACTGCTCAATCAAATACTCACGCTCGGTTAAAAAAATCTCTTCTTCACCTTCTAGGCGCGCCATGTGGATGGGTTGAAGGTTAACTGAGACGACGTGAATGGTTGGAAACTGCGCCTGAAGCCGCGCGAGGTTTTGCTCAACTCGGCCTAAAGCTTCGCGGCTTCTCAGTACGAAACGCAGCATAAACTCACCTGAATATTCGCTGCGTGTGAGCAATATGTATTTGAGTTCGCCTTTCTTCTTGGCTTTATTATAGGGAGGAATGCCCGAGCTACGGATCCAATCTTGTAGATAAGTTAATAGCGCTTGTGTCTCTTGTGGGTAGAGAGCACATTGCACTAACGACACGGGCGTTGATTGCCCATCAACCATGGATTCAACACCCAAGATCGGTGCATGAGCCGCGCCAAGAGCCACCATTTTCGCTTTGTTACGAAAACCCGTCTCTTCACTTATGACAGGTTCTAGCCACTGCTGTGGCATCTGCGTTGAAAACAGCGCTTTTAGTGCCAAATCTTTGCGCTTCACCTGCTCTGAATAAGAAACCGCGCAATGAGTACAAGAACGGCACAGCTGTTGATCAAAAAACGCACACTGCATAATGGGAACTGCCAAAAACGAAAAGCGCTAGTCTATTCGTCTGCGGGCAAATCACCATTCAATATGATTATCATCACCATAAAAAAAATTAATGGGACGGTTTCAATTTACTCACCATCCCCCACACTGCAACCACAGCCAGCCCGGCGAGTAAGCCAACGAAACCATTAAGCAAGGTTGGCATCACTACTGCTAATAAAGAGAGTTCAGCAACGGCTGCAATCACAGGTTCAAGCACGTGGTGAATAAAAGGGACGTTGTGCACCACAATGCCACCGCCCACTAAAAACATCGCGGCGGTACCCACTACAGTTAATGCTTTCATGAGCTTAGGCGCGAAACTGATCAACCCTTTACCAAAGCGAGCACGCAGCCCTGCGCCATCTGAAGTGCGCTCTAGGTAGAAACCTAAATCGTCCAATTTCACAATGCCTGCTACCAAACCATAAACGCCGATGGTCATGACCACTGCAATTAAACTCACCACCAAAATTTGTGTCACCATGCTATGGCCTTGCACTGTCCCCAACGCAATCACGATGATCTCGGCCGATAAAATAAAATCGGTCCGAATCGCCCCAGCGACTTTACGTTTTTCATAGTCATCAATCGATACGTCAGTGAGCATGCGCTCATCCGCGTCAGCGGTGCTGTGATGGCTGGTATGAAACACTTTTTCTAAGATTTTTTCTGCCCCTTCAAAGCAGAGAAAAAGTCCACCGACTAACAAGAGCGGCATTATCAACCAAGGGGCTAATGAGCTCATCAGCAAGGCAGCGGGAACCAAAATTAATTTGTTGCGAAATGAGCCTTTAGCCACTGCCCATACCACTGGGATCTCTCGTTCAGCGGCAACACCAGACACCTGCTGAGCATTGAGCGCCAAGTCATCCCCCAATACGCCTGCCGTTTTTTTCGCGGCCATTTTTGACATCAACGCCACATCATCGAGCACGGTTGCAATATCATCAAGAAGGGTAAGTAAGCTCGCGCCTGCCATGCAAATTCTCTCTTATTCATTTTCATTATTCAAAGCGTGACAAAATGTAACACCAAGCGCTGATGAAGGGAAACACAGCGATAAGAATCCCACCAACAGTGCTGACGCTTCAAGTAGCAAAGCAGTAAAGCAGTAAAGAACACTAGCTCAGTGACTGAGTATATTCGGCTGGCAATTGAGCCAGAGCGCTCTGTAACGCGGCGAAGCAGTCAGGATCAATGGCAGTATGTAGATTCTCTTGCATGATCAAAAGTGCTTTATCAATTGGCATCGCGGAGCGATAAGGACGTTCCGCGCTGAGAGCATCAAAAATATCGGCCGTCGTGATGATTCGAGTCATCACGCTGATCTCATCACCGTTTACACCACGCGGATAGCCAGTACCATCGAGTTTCTCATGATGCGCCCCTGCCATACGTGCCAACGTCTTAAAGGGCGATAATTTCCGCAAGATTTGTTCAGTAAACGCGGCATGCGCCTGAACGGCTTTCCACTCCATATCGTCTAACTTACCGGGTTTATCTAAAATGGCATTACTGACCCCTAACTTACCAATGTCGTGCAGTAATGCCGCGCGTCTCAACCAAGATCGATCAGTTTCCGAAATGGCTAATTGTCGTGCGATTAAATCAGTATACACAGCCACTCGTTCACTGTGCCCTGCGGTATAGGGGCTTTTTGCATCAACAATCTTGCCAAATGCCGTGACGATACAGTCTAAATACGCTTCATCCAAAGGCTGATGCGCTTGTGCCGGTGGTAAATGCATCACTCGTTGGCTGATATCAGAGGCTTTGAGGCTAGCCACAAAGTGCGGGTTATCCACCAACTGCTCAATAATCTCAACCAGTTGTGGGTCAAACCATACACCACTACGCTCTGTAACCTCACGTATTGCTTCGTCCAAATCATGTTCCATTTGAAAAACATCAAATACTTGAGCTAATAACGCAATCCGCGAGAAAAGGGGGATGGCTTCACCTTTTAGCTGTTGAGGACGCCCTTGACCATTCCAATGTTCATCCAGTGAGTGGATCCCCTGCGCGACGACTTCGCTAAATCGCAACTCTCGCGCCACATCAGCCCCACGAGTACAACGAGTTTGAATAAGCTCTTGTGCATAATCATTACCATTTTTCAAAATGTCGATGGTAGTTAAAATACGTTCTGCCCAGCTCTGCTCTGAACCGGTATTTTTGACGATAAAGTTAATCACACTCGATAGACTGGTTCCGACGGTTTTATAACGCCGTTTGAAAGCGAGATCATCGGTGGCATACAACTCGCAAATTCGCGCGGCGTTGCTACTGCAGCCGGCATCTTTCAATAGCAAGGTAAAAAACAGATCATGCAGCTCAGCCTGATCGAGCTCTAATTGCATGCCAATATGCATACCAACCCAGCAACAGCGAATGCAGTGCTCCGGTGGCTGGCCTTCCGTCATGTCTAAGGCGGTCGTTAGCGAAATCATTAGTTCAGAAAGGGGGAAACTATTCTCCAATCGTGTTCTCACTCAATTGCATTGGTCTGGTTGCAGTTTAGATGTGACCGTTCGGTTTAGCCAATGATTTACCTCAGTTATCAGGCCAGAGTTGGACTATTTCCTTGCTCTAACAAACCAGCATTGCCCAAAAACAGGTTGAGGTAATGGGGATAATCAAACCTTGTTAACGGGCTGTGGTAAATCCAGCTTGGTATTTTTGATTGCTCTTAACACTCACACCTCTTACTCTGTGGGCAACTAGTCAGAAAGGAACCCTCATGTACTCTGTTTATACTTATCCTATCGGTACGCCAGGCACACCTTGGCAAGCAGCAGAACGCGAAGCGTGGCTCGCACAAACGACGATTAAACGAGAATATCAGCAAGAAGTCGTGCCGAAAATTAACGCTTTGGCAACGGATTTTGAGGTAGAGCAATACGGTGCACTATCAATAGACAAAGATCGCTACCCATTATTTGCCTTAAAAAGTCGCTCATGGAACCCTGACAAACCAACGGTGTTGATCACAGGTGGTGTACACGGTTACGAAACCAGCGGAGTGCACGGCGCGTTGCAGTTTTTAGCGACTCAAGCACAGCAGTATCAATCTCATTTCAACATTGCCGTTGCTCCGTGCGTAAGCCCTTGGGGCTATGAAACGATCAATCGTTGGAATCCATCAGCGCTTGACCCTAATCGCTCATTTTACGCCAATAGCCCAGCCGAAGAGTCGGCAAGCTTAATGCGCTGGGTCGCAAGCTTAGGTGACGTGTTGGTGCATATTGATTTACATGAAACTACAGACAGTGATGAAAGCGAGTTTCGCCCTGCACTCGCAGCGCGCGATGGGATTAGATATGAAGCCGATACGATTCCCGATGGGTTTTATACTGTCGGCGATACGGAAAATCCGCAGCCAGAATTCCAAGCAGCCATTATTGAATCGGTACGCAAAGTCACGCACATTGCACCAGCCGACAGTAAAGGCGAGATCATCGGCTCTCCGATCACTCAAGAGGGAGTAATTAATTACTCAATGAAAGCATTAGGGTTATGCGGTGGCATCACAAATTGCTACTTCGGCACCACCACCGAAGTGTATCCAGATAGCCCAAAAGTCACAGCGCAAGAGTGTAATGACGCACAAGTCGCCGCCATTGTTGGCGCTTTGGACTACGTGTGCCGCTAAAACGATAAAACACCCAACCCCCTATGTCATGGATTCATGAATAATAGACGTTGTAAAAAATTACCAAATTAAGTCTAAGGCACTTCTTTATAGTTTGATCAGGATGAAGTGCCTACATACGCTTAAGCAATATTATAACAAGCGATTTTTATACTGTTCCGGCGTTTGGCCGGAGTATTTTTTAAACATAGTAATAAAAGGACTGGCTTGGTTGTAGCCAAGAGTTAATGCTACCTCTTTCACTGAATGCCCTGTGCGCAGTAAATCCATGGAATAGAGATAGCGTACTCTTAATCGCCATTCGGTAAAACTCATCCCTAGTTCCGTTTGGCAATGACGCGCTAATGTTCGCTCTGTGGTATGTACTTTTTCAGCCCATAAAGCCAATGTCGTATCATCGGTCGGCTTTTCTTCTACCGCCGCTAGAATCGGGGCTAAATATTTGTGATTAGTGGAAGGCAAAAAATGATGCTGCGTTTCTTGCGTTGCCAATTGGTCGAGCAATACTTGAACTAAACGTTTATCTTGCGCGTTTTGAGCCACACTGATTTCACGCGATCGAAAATCCTCAATGATGGCAGAAACGATGGGCGTCACTTTTATCAAACTGGTGTGCTTGGGAAAACCATGGGTGAGAGCCCGATCAATATTGAGCGAACAATATTCAATTGGCTTACGATTATAGCTGCAGTGTTTCACCCCCGCAGGAACCCAAATCGCGAGATGAGGCGGTGCGAGAAATCGCGTTTCTTGCGCTTCCATTTCCAAAATCCCGCCGGAAATTAGCTGCACTTGTCCCCATGGATGGCTATGAGTTCGCGTTTCTGTGTTTGACAAAAACGCATCGAAATTCATAAAGACATCCGATGGCGCACTGTCAATCGATAATGAAGGGTGAAGATTTCTGGGCGCTTTTTTCAAACTTGTCTTCCTATCGCTCGCAATGTCGTTTTGTAGATATATATAATTATAGAGACCTGCCACACTATACTTCAAAGCACAATTTGCGACGAGGCTCACATGGTATATCTTCTTCCACTATTCACGGTTCTAATTTGGGGTGGTAACTCTATCATCAACAAGCTCGCCGCAGAAACCATTGAACCAAGTGCGATGAGTTTTTATCGCTGGTTTGTCGCTATGCTGTTGCTAACCCCCTTTTGCTTACCTACCGTGATCCGCCAATGGGTAATCATCAAACCCCATTTAACTAAACTGGCTTTTTTAGCCATGTTAGGCATGGTACTGAATCAGTCTCTTGGCTATTACGCAGGGCTAACGACTACTGCATCAAATATGTCGTTGATCACTTCGCTGGTACCACTGCTCAGTGTATTCATTAGTGTTCCCCTGCTCCGCAAGCGCATTTCAGCTTTGAGTGTTGTCGGAGGAGTCCTCTCTCTCGCAGGGCTTGCTTTTATGCTAGGTCAAGGCGATATGAGCTTCTTCTTGCATCAAGATATTACACATGGCGATGCATTAATGGTGGTGGCTGCAACCGTTTACGCACTTTATTGTGTGTTACTTAAACGGTGGAAAATGCCGCTAAGCAATTGGACGCTTATTTATATGCAAGGGTTGTTTGCTGTCTTAATGCTGACACCATTATGGTTGACCAGTGAACATCTCCTACCCACGGAAGGCTCACTGCCCCTAATCGCTTACGCTTCCGTCGCTGCATCCTTGTTGGCTCCGTGGATGTGGGTAAAAGCGATCGATTTAATTGGTGCAGACTCTAGTGCGATGTTTATGAATTTGTTACCTGTGGTGGCGGTTTCGCTTGCCACAACCCTGTTAGGTGAAACAGTGCAAAACTACCATCTTTTAGGTGGAACGATGGTAATTTCCGGGGTTATTTTATCCCAAATAAAACTGACAAAAAGCCGTACAACAGCTATCGAGGGCGTAATACAACCATAAAATTGAGCATATAGCATCGATTCGAGCTATGTTTATGGAAGAAGAATAAAAATAAACAAAAATGAAATGTATTGAGGGATCCTTTACGTCAGATCAGTTAGGCAACCTAGCAAATTTGGTGGCCAGATAATGATTCTTGATAACATAGAAGATGTGTATAGCAATAATTTGTTTGCCTTGCATGAGCTTGTTTTAAACGAGCTCGGTTCATACGTGTTCGTAAAAAACCGTCAAGGTGAGTATCTGTATGCAAATCAGCTAACACTAAAACTGTTCGGCACAACTTTGGAAGAACTCAAAGGCAAAACTGATCACGATTTTTTTCAAGATGAACTGCTCGCCGATATTTTACACAGCGATAAAATGGTATTTGATACCAAGCAGCCCTTCACCAGTGAAGAACGTGCGCAAGCAAAATTTGATGCCAAAGTACGCGTCTACCGCGCAATAAAGAAACCGATTCTAAGTACACAAACCGGTGAAGTGATTGGCCTTATCGGTGTGTCTACTGAGATTACCGATATTGTCGAACTGCGAGAACAGCTTCACACTCTGGCCAATACCGATGACTTAACGCAGCTCTACAATCGCCGCAAGCTGTGGCGGGAAGCGTGCAATGAATTTACGTTGGCTCAGCGTGATCATTATCCGATAAGTTGTATTGCCATTGATATCGACAACTTCAAGTTAGTAAACGACACCTATGGCCACCAGCGAGGAGATGATGTGATTTGGCAGTTAGCAGAGATGGCGAGAAAGCACACACGCCATGGCGATGCCTGCGGTAGAATTGGTGGTGAAGAGTTTCTGATTGTTCTGCATAAGGCGAATGCGCATGAGGCCTTTCAAGTGGCAGATCGTTTGCGTAAAGAATTTTATGCATACGCATTTTTTGACAACGGCGCACACTTTAGTATCAGTTGTGGTATCTCTGAAATTGCGGGCAACGATGCCGATTTTTTCGAAATTTATCGCCGCTCAGACAAAGCACTTTATAAAGCCAAGCTCGCTGGACGGAATCAATGTGCCACATTCCAAGAAACATAACTATGTTCCATAAAGGGCCTATAATGTTCGTTTAATGTGAATTATCACTTAAAACGAGCAAATACTCGCGTATCCCATTCACTAATGATTGAATTTGGTCGATTAAACCGTACACTCACAAAGTCGTAGTGCCTTACGCAAAGTAAGCATTCAAGGTATTGACCTATTTAAGCTTCAATGAATAAGGATATTTAAGGTGAAAGCAGTTAAACGCCATCAAGAAATTATCGAATTAGTTCAAACACACGGATTTGTGAGTACCGATGATTTAGTCGAGCGATTCAATGTTAGCCCACAAACCATCCGCCGAGATCTCAACGAACTTGCAGATGCCAATAAGTTACGACGCAATCACGGCGGCGCTACCATCGCGTCTAGTTCTGAAAACTCCTCTTACCACACTCGCCAAGTAACTTATCAGCAAGAAAAAGAGAAAGTGGCTGCCGAGCTAGTCAAACACATTCCCGATGGCGCAACGCTCTTTATCGACATAGGTACGACACCTGAAGCTATCGCTCGGGCATTAATGCTCAATCACGAAAATCTGCGCATTGTCACCAACAACATTAACGTGGCGACGATTTTAATGGCCAAACCGGATTTTAATGTCATCTTAGCGGGCGGTGAAGTGCGTAATAAAGACGGTGGCGTGACGGGTGAAGCCACTTTGGATTTCATTTCACAATTTCGTCTCGATTTCGGTATTTTAGGGATTAGCGGCATTGACTATGATGGCTCACTTTTAGATTTCGATTATCACGAAGTGAGAGTCAAACGGGCGATCATCGAAAATAGTCGCTGTGTTTATCTCGGTGTCGACCACAGTAAATTCGGACGTAATGCCATGGTGAAGCTAGGCACAATTGCCGATGTAGATTTGATCATTACCAATGCTCAACCACCAGAAGAAATTGATGCATTCGCTCGTGAAAATGAAGTAACCATTCAGGTGGTATAGATAGATTGAGGCCAAACCGACATTTGAACTAGATTTTCCCGCCAAATAGATAAACTATTTCATTATTTGCTCGTACTGTTACGGTTTTTTTTGATATAAATGCCAATATAGTACGACGCAATTTAGAACTTTCGGCTTATGTACAAAATTCTGAGACTGATCCAAGAGAACCAACAAATCACTAGCCACGATGATTTGGAAAATGTACTCAATGGGCTCAATAACTTAATTGATCATGAATTTTTCCTCTTTGGCCTCTCTTTTCAACCCACGTTAAAAACCAGTGAAACGCTTGTCACGGACAATTACCCCAATAGCTGGCGACAGCAATATGATGAATCAGGCTTCATGCATATCGATCCAATTGTCAAATACAGTATTACCAATTTTTTGCCCATTCGCTGGGATGACGCTAAACGAGTCAATGATGATGGACGAGTCATTTTTGAAGAGGCGCGTTGCAATGGACTCAAAGCGGGATTTAGCATTCCAATCCATGGACTTAGGGGGGAATTTGGCATGATAAGTTTTGCAACCTCAGATACCAAGTCTTACGATTTGAATCAACAAAGTATCCATACCTCACAGCTCATTGTACCGTTACTGGCTCATAATATTGGCAACATCACCCGTTACCATAAAGACGCAAAACCGAGAGCGGTGCTCACCGCACGTGAAGTACAATGCTTAGCTTGGGCGGCCGAAGGCAAAAGCGCTTGGGAAATTGCCACGATTATTAATACGTCAGAACGTACCGTGAAGTTCCATTTCAGTAATGCTTGTAAAAAGCTTGGCGCGACGAATCGCTACCAAGCGATCACTAAAGCTATTTTAGGTGGCTATATCAATCCCTATTTATAAGGCTTATGCATTGACACTTGCACGATATGCTTCATTCATTGGAATATGCAAAGCGACAGAACGTGTACTTCCCAAAAGATGCACTTTTTTATCACCGAGTCTTTCGCATGGGATCCCCATCCGCTTAATCAATTTTTCCACACTGGCCGATGTGACCGTTACATAGGCATTGATGTGATATTGCTGGGCGTGATGATACAGCGACTGAAACATCTGCAGCGTAACATTACTCACGCCGCCCAATTGCGCCGAATGATCTTTATCGACCGCAAAACGACTCAGCTCATAAATCTCCTTTGCTTTGGGTGCTTGCTGCACACCGAGTAATTCCGAAAAAGTATCTTTAAGCATATAACGCGACGTCGTTGGCAAAATTCGCCAACACCCCACTAAATGACCCTGTTCCTCTTTGGCATACAAATAGTGTGCTTCTGGAACGTCGTACTCATCAGTCTCCATTTCTCGATTTGTTTTTAGCTCCCACTGCAAGCGTTGCGAAAAAACTTTATAGCGTAACTTCAGCAATGACACATAATCAGCTTGAGGGACACTTTGAAAGGTATGTGAATAAATTGAAATAGTCATGTGACTTCTCCTTAGGTTATTGGAGAAATCACGCTAAACAATCTCATCAGAGATAGAACCTGTTCGATCGAACAGTTACGTCGAAATACTGTTTAAACTATTATTAACGCAACTGAATAACTAACGCTCAGTTGGCTCAATAAGGTACAACATAAAGTAAATAACTCGTACCGCTCGGCTTTAAAAATCCTCTTAGGCAACTAAGAGGATTTTTTATATCTGCTGCATTCAAAATAATATTGCAGTTTGGTTAACGCTTTGTTATTTATGATTCCGTTAATAAAAAACAAGGATTCCCCAATGAGTAGTGGCCAACGTGCAATAACTTTGCGTTTTTTAGCAGAGCCCGGTGATGTGAATTTTGGTGGTAAAGTCCACGGTGGCGCTGTCATGAAATGGATAGATCTAGCGGCCTATGCATGCTCAGCAGGCTGGAGCGGTAAATATTGCATCACCGCTTATGCGGGAGGGATCCGCTTTGTCGCTCCTATCCACGTAGGGAACCTCGTTGAAGTCAGCGCAAAAGTCATTTATACGGGAACGAGCTCAATGCATATTGCCATTGATGTGCAAGCGAGCGATCCAAAAGAGTTGAAAAACCAGCTGACTACCCATTGTATTGTCATCATGGTGGCTGTCGATGGGCAAGGCAAGCCCACCCCCATCCCAGAATGGGTGCCGCAAACAGCAGAAGATATTGCACTACGCCAATCAGCGATACGCTTAATGAACATGCGTAAAGAGATAGGGGAAGAGATGGAAGCTCACGTTAAGTACTTAAAATAACCACCCATGATGCGCTCAGTTGTCATTTTTTCTTCATCTTTATCTGCTTAAATCGAGCCCTCTGAAATTTTGCATCGATGATAGGAAAAGACTTTGACTCTCAGAGAGATTACCTTGAGCGAATCGACATTAGTCGACCCAAAGTCAATTGAGTATCACTGGGTCCGAACGCTTTACGTTGAAGGCTACCAGCCCCAAGAAATTAACCACTATATCCGTGCCTGCTTTGGCGGAGATGATACCTTCGCCGATTTGTTTCGCCGCGTTGCGCTGCAGCAAGAGAGTTTGTATGTCCTTTTGCAATACTTAGGCTGCGCCCCTTCTAGCCGTGAGTTCTAATTTTTTAGCTTTCCTTTACGACGTTACACGAAGATTTCAGATGTGGGTCGCATCCAAACACCATTTCACTTTTGAGACATTCAATTCATCATATACTGCATGTGCGTTACCAATAGCACCCTTTAATACAGATATAAAAAAACCCAAGCAATGCTCGGGTCTTGGTTACAAAAACTGTTAGTTTGTTGGATAGTAAGGAATAAAGCTAACAGCCAGCTATGCGTAACGCCAGATTTGCATATTACTTAACTGATCGGCGGCCAAACCAAATACGTTAAGCTAATACAATATGGGCGACCTCACGGTCGCCCTATCGTTATTATCCTTTCACACCACCGGCCGTAAGTCCTCCGACTAACCAGCGCTGTGCAAGCAAAAATACGACAGTGATAGGTAAAGCAGACAACACTGCTGCTGCTGCAAAATCTCCCCACAAATAGTTCTGAGGATAAAGATACTGCTGCATACCCACCGCTAATGTATATGAGTTTACATCAGAAAGTAGCAAAGATGCCACTGGTACTTCACCAACCACCCCAATAAACGAGAGAATAAACACAACCGCAAGAATCGGCACAGAGAGTGGTAGCAGCACCAGTCTAAAGGCTTGCCATGGTGTAGCTCCATCTAAAGCAGCCGCTTCTTCTAATGAGTTATCTATCGTTTCAAAATAGCCTTTGATCGTCCATACGTGCAGTGCGATACCACCTAGGTAGGAGAAAATTAAACCACCATGCGTATTTAAGCCAAGAAATGGGATGTATTGACCTAATTTGTCAAACAGTGCATACATCGCAACCAGTGCCAGTACCGCTGGGAACATTTGAAAAATCATCATCGCTTTTAGGATGGTGTCTTTACCTTTAAAACGCATGCGCGCAAAGGCATAAGCAGACGTTGTCGATAAGGCCACAATGAGCACTGAAGTAATGCCTGCTACTTTCACTGAATTCCATAACCAAGTCAGAACCGGAAATGGCGGCGGTGTAACAGAGCCATCAGCATTAGTGACAGCAAAACCTAATGCCAATTTCCAGTGTTCTAGAGATGGGTTATCTGGGATCAAACTGCCCGTGGCAAAGTTCCCTTCACGAAATGAAATCGCAATGACCATCAATAGTGGAAAAATGATCAGCGATAAAAATGCCCACAGAGCAACATGAGTCGCCCATAAGCGATATTTGAGAGATTGACCTTGTACCATCGCCATAACGATTACTCCTTAATTCTGTGACAGCTTCGTAAAACGTAAGTTGAGTAGTGCTAACCCACCAACCAGTAAGAAGATCAAGGTTGCGATGGCACTAGCCAAACCGAAGTCTTGACCACCAGCTCCTTCAAACGCAATACGATAGGTATAGCTTACGAGTAAATCGGTGTAACCGGCTGGCTCTGAAGTACCAATCATATTCGGGCCACCTTGTGTCAGAAGTTGAATCATCACAAAGTTGTTAAAGTTAAACGCAAAGCTCGCAATGAGTAACGGAGTCATTGGTTTGATCATGAGCGGCAATGTGATACGGGTGAAGTTGTGTAAAAAACCTGCACCATCAATCGCCGATGCTTCATATAAATCCTCTGGAATCGCTTTCAAAAGACCCATACACAAAATCATCATGTAAGGAAAACCAAGCCAAGTATTGACGATCAGCACCATACTTTTAGCGAGAAAGGGGTCTGAGAACCAGCTAGGACTAATGCCAAAAATACTGTTGAGCACCATATTGATCTCACCAAAGCTTTGGTTGAACAAGCCTTTGAAGATCAAAATAGAAATAAAAGCAGGAACAGCATAAGGCAGGATTAATAGCACTCGGTAAACGGCGCGGCCTTTAAGCTCTTCCCATTGCACAACACTAGCCAACACTAGCCCTATCATAAGAGTGAAAATCACGGTTAAGGTTGAGAAAACGACCGTCCAGATAAAGATATTGATGAAAGGCTCTTTAATACCGTCATCTTTCCATACACGCTCAAAGTTATGTGTACCAATTTTCACGACAAAACCAGGCGATACTGTCACACCGATAAACTGACCACTTTCGTCCACTGGTTGATAAAAGCCAACATCCATATTCGGCCGTAGTATTTCGCCTGTTTGATTATTGACCAGCGTTTCGCCATCATCTTGCATGGTGTAAAGCGGCGATACGGCGGCAAACTTGCGCAAGCCACTCATACGTACATCTTCACCACTAGGGAAATGCAGATCAATTGAGCTCAACGTAGCACGGTGATTAATAATGGTTTTAATCGGCTCTTTGGTGCCCTCAATACCCTCAATAGGTTGAAGATCCATATCGGTCACCGATAAACCCGTTAAGGAAAATACGTCGGTAGCGAGCGTCTGCTCTCCATCCTCGATTGCAATTCGATAACCACTTTCCGTTTTGTATAGAGTGAAAGGATAGCTTTCCCCGCCCTGATAAGTTCGATCCAACAGCACGGCTTGTGCACGTTCTAAAGAGAGTTGGTTTTTAGCACTGTAGTTAGTAAAAGCCAGACCAACGGTGTAGGCCAAAGGAAAGAGGATGAATAAGATCATTCCCGCGATACCCGGATAAATATAGCGGTGTGCGTAAGTATGTTTACTGCCGAAAATATAAAGGGCCAGAGCGGTAAGAATGAGAGTAAGCAGCGCAAAGGCGAGCTCACCGCGAGAATACATAAGAATAGTGGCGTAACCGTTAACGATACCAACCGTACCTAATAATGCCCATTTAATGAGCACATTTTTACTGGAAGGAAGTGCCGTTTCGGGTGCTGACAAAGCATCTGTACCTTGAACTGACTGCATAGAAGAACCTGCTAGCGATATAAACGTAAAATGAAGGAGAGGTTACCCTCTCCTTAAGGGCTTGACCAAAACCGAATTATTTAGTCATTTGTTTTTCTGCATCAGCCAGTGCGGCATCGACAGTTTGGCGGCCATCTACAATATTGATAATTGCACTTTTCGCGCTGCCCCAAAATGCATTCATCTGAGGGATGTTCGGCATAATTTCGCCATTCATTGCGTTATCCATTGTCGCGGCGATGCGCGTATCTGCATCAAGCTCACGTTGGAAAGAGTTAAGAGCCACCGCGCCAAGAGGTTTGTCATTATTGACCATGCGCAGACCATCATTGGTGAGTAAGTAGTTTTCGATAAACTCAATCGCGAGATCTTTATTTGGAGAAGCGGTGCTGATACCAGCCGTCAATACGCCCACGAACGGCTTGGAAGATTGCCCGTTAAATTTCGGTAATGTCGTCACACCGTAGTTAATGCCTGATTTTTCAATGTTGCCCCAAGCCCACGGACCGTTGATCGTCATTGCCGTTTTACCTTGGTTAAACGCAGCTTCAGAAACAGAGTAGTCCATATCCGGAGAGATCACGCCTTTGTCCACTAAGCCTTTCACGAAGTTCATCGCGTCTTTTACGCCTTTATTCGCGATACCCGCATCTTTCACATCATAGCCATCAATCGTGTATTTGAATGCGTAACCGCCATCAGCCGCCATAAGAGGCCATGTGAAATACGGTTCTTTCAAGTTCCACATGATGGCCGTTTTGCCCTCTTTCTTAAGTTTGGCGTTCAACGCTTCCACTTCTTCCCAGCTTTTCGGTGGGTTTGGCACAAGATCTTTGTTATAGATGAGAGACAAGGATTCTACCGCGACTGGGTAGCCGATGATTTTACCGTTGTATTTCACCGCATCCCAGGCAAAATCCACGATACCCTCTTGAATCGCTTTTGAAGGTTTAATTTCAGCCAGCAAACCAGCTTCTGCATAACCACCAAAACGGTCATGAGCCCAGAACACAATATCAGGTCCATCACCCGTTGCTGCGGTTTGTGGGAATTTATCTTGAAGTGCGTCAGGGTGAGCCACGGTCACTTTGATACCCGTGTCCGTCTCAAATTTCTTACCCACTTCAGCCAAACCGTTATAGCCTTTATCACCATTGATCCAAATGGTGAGTTGTCCTTCTTCAATAGCAGCATGTGCACCAAACGAACCAAGAGCAACTAGAGTACTTAGCGCGACTGTGCTTAGGGCGTTTTTCATGTTCATATCCTTTTTATTTTTGTGTTGTAGGGCTCACCAACAGGTTTCGCCGTATTTCGTCATATATAATCAGAGAAAACCTAACTTGACTCATCCTCCTACGCCCTACGCCCTCGATATTATGGACTATTTTCGTGATCATCATCGCTCAAGGTTAGAGAGCTCAATCACAAAAAAATACCTTTTTGTGACATGCTTCCACTTAACAGCCATTAATTATTTGAACTGGATCTAACTCAGCCCTTAAACCCCTCCTCCATCGCATCCATCGCTACTCCCCCCTATAAAAAACTCAATTAGGAGGATGTATCAAACACACACATCACACAAAATACAGTCATCCCAGAGTGGATAGTAAGAGCCTTTTCCAGTAACTCATCGTTTACTGGCTTACATCGCTAGATTGGTTTGCTGTCATAAATGAGCGTTCGTGGTAATTGATTTTATAACGGGGGAGACGCTCAATGTGCAGGGGAAGTGAACTAAATCATTGGCATGGATGGGTGATGCTTTCTTCAAACTCCCTTAATTTGAAGACATCACCCTTTTTCTTACATTATTAACCACCTTACCCAATTCCTGCTGTCATTGCCTGCAAGAAAACTCATATAATGATGGGCAGTGATTTATAAAAAATATTGATCGAGGACGAGCTCTATGGCGAGTGTCACGTTAAAAAATGTATGTAAAGCATACGGTGATGTATTAATTTCTAAAAATGTCGACTTAGAAATTCAAGAAGGCGAATTTGTCGTCTTTGTCGGTCCGTCAGGTTGTGGGAAATCGACCCTACTGCGTTGCATAGCAGGCCTAGAAGATATCACCTCGGGTGACTTGTTTATTGGCGATAAGCGAATGAATGATGTTGAACCTTCTAAACGTGGCGTCGGCATGGTATTTCAATCCTATGCGCTCTACCCGCACCTTAATCTTTTCGACAACATGTCTTTTGGCCTAAAGTTGGCCAAAGCCGATAAAAAGGAGATCGAGCAACGTGTTGAGCACGCCGCCGATATTCTCCAGCTCAGCCATTTGCTTGAACGTCAACCTAAGTCTCTTTCAGGTGGTCAACGTCAGCGTGTCGCGATTGGGCGTACTTTAGTCTCACAACCGAATGTCTTTTTGCTTGATGAGCCGCTGTCTAACCTAGATGCAGCGCTGCGCGTACAGATGCGTTCAGAGATAACCAAACTGCAACGCAAATTGGGCTGCACTATGATTTACGTTACCCATGACCAAGTCGAAGCAATGACAATGGCTGACAAAATCGTGGTCTTGGATGCTGGTTTCGTATCACAAGTAGGCAAACCACTTGAGTTGTATCATTACCCAGAAAATCGTTTCGTCGCAGGTTTCATCGGTTCTCCTAAAATGAACTTCATGAGCGTATTCATCGAAGATGTCGAAGCCGAACGCGTGAAAGTTCAACTCTCTAATGGAACCTCATTTTGGATTTTGGTCGATGGCACCACGATCACTCGCGGCGAGCGTATGTCATTAGGTGTGCGTCCAGAGCACTTGCTGAGCGCTGAAGATGGTGACGCGAAAATTGAAGGCAAGGTGATGATAGTTGAGAAACTCGGCAATGAAACACAAGTCTACATGAACTTGAAAGGCTCTGATTCTGATGTAATTTACCGCCAGCCTGATACTTTGGGCGTTGAAACAGGTGATACATTGACAATTGGTATTCCAGGACATCGCTGCCACCTCTTCCACAGCGATGGACGTGCATGCCGCCGCCTTTACAAAGAAAAAGGC
>NZ_CAWNHY010000189.1:0-2781 GCF_963874335.1 Vibrio sp. V10_P2A27P122
GTCCTGAGTCCTGAGTCCTGAGTCCTGAGTCCTGAGTCCTGAGTCCTGAGTCCTGAGTCCTGAGTCCTGAGTCCTGAGTCCTGAGTCCTGAGTCCTGAGCCACGGAGAGGCTGTTATGTTAGAGAGCGACAAAAAGGTGATCTACCCTTTATGTATTTCAATTATTACCTTAATGATGACAGCGTCAGTCATCTCATTACTCTACATTAATCAAAAGAATCATATTGTCATGTTGTTTGATAGCCACGCCGAGCATCAAGCAAGCATATTAGACACGTTGGTTGCAAATGATGTCAGTTTTATTGGTTCGGCTGCCAATTTTTTGCATGCTACCGAGGGGGATAATGTGCAAGGATTTGACGTTTTTGCTCATGGTGTTATGTCAACATCCTACAGCCTTATCGGTTTGCAATGGTTAGCGAAAGTAACAAAAGATGATGCTGACGAATTTGTAACATTAATGAGGGATCGTTTGCCTCAATTTGAGTTATTTACAGTGCCTAAAGCGGCTCAAAAGGTGATTGGATTTTCTGAAGAGAATGAACAACCCGTTTATGTTCTGAGTGATATTTATCCTCAAACCAAAAGTAACCTTGAATTGCTCGGCTTCTATTCGCTACGCCCTCGCTTCCAAAGAATTGCTGCACATATTGAGAGTACGGGGCTACCTGCTATATCCGATAAGGTCCGCCTATTGCAAGATGGCATAGAAGCACACCACAAAAAGGATGGATTATTGGTATATCATCCCGTTTTTAGCTACAACAAACAGGAAATGATTGGTGTGGTAGTGGGTGTTATTCGACTCTCTACTTATTTTGATGGATTGGTGAGCCGCACGGCATCCGATCATCGATTGTATATGAAAGTAACCGATCTCGGATTTGATGCCGAAGATGATCCGATTCTATTCCAAAGCCCAGATTGGGATTCAATCAAAGGCATAGAAATAGAGAAACGCTTATCTCTGCCTAACCGTGATTGGAAAATTGATTTTAAGTTCTCAGAACCAATAGCGAGCAACATACAGTGGATTTTAGTGGCGCTCAGCGTCGGTGGTTTAATTATTTCGATCTTGTTAGGTTATGTTGTCTATTTGTTGATGAGAGAAAAACTTCATCTTAGCGAGATGCTAGAAGAACGTACTGAAGAACTGCGCTTTTTAGCGGACCACGATAGTTTGACTGGGTTGTATAACCGACGTGCATTCGGACGTTTACTGCAAGAGAACGTCTTACAGAAAAAAGCTTTTTCGTTGGTAATGTTTGATGTCGATGATTTTAAACTGATTAATGACAACCATAGCCACATTGCAGGCGATGAGATGCTAATACATATCGCAACGGTTATTTCACGTCATATGGGAAATAATGATGTTTTAGCTCGGTTAGGTGGGGACGAATTTTGCATTATTTGTGAATTGTCAGAACTTCAACCTTTGCAGTGTTATCTAGAAACGTTACGAGCGGCTGTTGAATCAACCGGATATGAGTTCATGGATGAGGTGCTGTATTGCACGCTCAGTATTGGGGCGGCGATCAATCATACTTATGATCAAGAGTCTTTATTACATTTGGCAGACAGTAAGTTATACGAAAGTAAAGAAAATGGTCGCAACCGAGTTTCAATCGCCCAATAACTGTCCGAACGAAAGGGCGAGAGTCGAGTTTTTGAGAGGAGTCGAGTAAGATAACGTTCTTTGACTACTTATATTTAAAGGATACGCCTGAACAATGAACTATAACCGAGTTGTCTGCTTCGATTTAGAAATGTGCTGCTGGAATGAAAATGGGGTTGGGACAACGGGTGAAATCATTGAAGTGGGTTTAGCTGAAATTGATGTGCAGTTGGGCACGATTGTGAAGCGTGCTCAATATTATGTCAGGCCAGAGCAAGACGACATTTCGCTGTTTTGTAGTGAGTTAACCGGGATAACTCCGCGTAAGATTGAAAAACAGGGGCGACCACTCGCAGGTGTCATTCAATCAATGGTTAAGAACTTTGGCGGCCCAAATAAGATTTATGTTTCGTGGGGGCGTGATGACCAAATTTTAGCTAAAGAGTGTGAGCAGAAGGGGATCGTTATGCCTTTTAGCGAGTTCATCAACCTAGCAACGCTCTACCGTATTCAGCAGAGAATGAAAGAAAAACGTATTGGTCACCGCGCCGCACAAGAAGCGCAAGGTATTGAGTGGGAAGGGCGACAGCACTCCGCTTATGTTGATGCCTACAACCTTGCGAAATTGGCGTTAACGATGTTGTAATCCGCTCTATTTTTGAGCGGAAAGTTTAGCGCGGATAAATTCACTGTGGTCGACATACAATAATTCTGCCGCTTTGCGGATCACCGCCTCTTCGAGTGGGTCTATCTCACCGTCCGCGTGCGCCACTTGCCACATCGCCTTGATAAGTTCATATCGCGTATCTTGCGAGAGCTCGCGTAATTGTGAAGTGAAATCATACAATGAAGCTGACTGTTTGACGCTTTGTTCTGCCCGAATGAGCAGTTCCGTGGTTTCTGTATCATCTAACGCTAATAGTCGTTTAACTAATTGAAACTTAGCGTCATTTTCTCGTGTGTCAATTTGATGATCGGCTCCTGCCACTTCTCTGAGCAAACAAGCAATCGCTAGGTTGGGGTAAGTGTTGGAACGCTGGCCTAAATCTTCTCCGTCCAAGAGTTGCTTGAATAGCGATGTAATGGCATTAAACATAAAAAAACCTACTGAAAATTTCGAGTCATTATTGTTTAAATAGTGGCGTATTGAGCAAAACACAAGT
>NZ_CAWNHY010000190.1:0-2737 GCF_963874335.1 Vibrio sp. V10_P2A27P122
ACCCTACTTAGGGCCTCTCTATCCGATTGCTGCCGTATTCGTGGTGGGGCTAGTTATCTTTTTTGTTTCTCGTTTAGGACTGGCTATCTGGCATTTTGAACGGGTGAGTGATGCTGGTGGATGGCTGACCATTTTCTTAAGTGGTCTGCGAGTTGATATTGTTTCTCTTTGTTATTTGCTCATTTTACCAGCGTTGTTATCTAGCCTACTGTCTGGCGATCATGCTGTCGGTCGGGTTTGGCATTGGTTTTTACGTGTGTGGATTACCGGCGGTTTGTGGTTGATTGTTTACATGGAAGCAGCAACACCGCCATTTATTATTGAGTACGATCTGCGACCTAATCGAATTTTTATCGAATATCTCATTTATCCCAAAGAAGTTTTCAGTATGCTTTGGAGTGGCTATAAATTTGAACTTTTCCTTGGTGCCGTAGTTTCCACGTTCACACTTTTTGTCGGTTGGAAATGGAGCAAGCAGCTTGTTTCGAACTTAAGCTTTCCTAAATGGTATTGGCGTCCGCTGATTGCTATTTTTGTTGTGGCTATTGGTATTTTGGGGGCGCGTTCTTCACTGGGACACCGTCCATTAAATCCGGCGATGGTGGCTTTTTCTAGTGACCCTTTGGTGAATGATTTAACGTTAAACTCCTCATTTTCAGCGATTTTTGCTGCCAAACAGATGAAATCTGAAGCGAGTGCTTTCGAGTTTTACCCGAAAATGGATAAGCAGGAGATCGTCCAAGAAATTCGTGCATCCATGAATGTCGACAATAAAGACTTTGTCTCTGCACAACAACCTAGCATGGCAATGCACCAAGCGACCTATCAAGGCCAGCCTAAAAATATCGTAATCCTACTGCTTGAAAGTCACGGTGCACGTTATGTTAGCCGCCTTGGTGGTATCGATGCGTCACCCAATATCGATAAACTGATTGATGAGGGGTGGGCATTCACCCGTTTGTACGCAACGGGAACGCGTTCTGTTCGTGGTATTGAAGCGGTGACCACTGGGTTTTCTCCGACACCTGCTCGTTCGGTGGTCAAGCTAGGTAAAAGCCAAACGAATTTCTTTTCAATTGCGGATTTATTAAAGTCTCGAAATTACCACACACAATTTATTTACGGTGGTGAAAGCCACTTTGACAATATGAAGAGTTTCTTCTTAGGTAACGGTTTTGTCGATATGCAAGACTTCCCAACTTTTGAGTCGCCTAAATATGTTGGTTCATGGGGCGCGTCAGATGAAGATCTCTACAATAAGGCAGATCAGCAATTTACGAAGATGAGTCGTGAAGGTAAACCGTTCTTTAGCTTAGTTTTTAGCTCATCGAACCACAGCCCATTTGAATACCCTGATAACGTGATTGAACCGTATAATGAGCCAAAGCAAACGGTGGAAAATGCGGTGAAATATGCAGACTATGCGCTTGGACAGTTCATTGAAAAAGCGAAAAAGTCACCATATTGGGATAACACGGTGTTTGTTGCTGTGGCAGATCATGATGCTAGAACACAGGGTAATCAGCCTGTACCAGTCGATTACTTTCGAATTCCAGCGGTGATTTTTGGTGGCGGCATTGAACACCGCATTGACGATCGTCTAGTTAGTCAAATTGACCTTGCACCCACACTGCTTTCTTTGGCCGGTATCAGTAGCCAAAACCCAATGATTGGGTTCGATTTAACTCATGATGTTCCTGCTGAGAAGCAGCGAGTAATGATGCAGCGAGATAAAAACTATGGCTATATGACAGCAGACAACCAACTGGTTGTTATTCGGCCTGAGCAAGGTATTTCTACTTATCAATATGATTTTAAATCAGATACCTTGACAGAAAAAGAGTTGGATCTAGAAGTGGTTAAACGTGCCCATGCCAATGCTATGTGGGGAAGCTTAGCGTTTAAAGAAAACTACTACACCGCATCTGATTCATATTGATTATATTTTTATCCACCTACAGCGTTATGCGATAAATCAGTACCCAAAAGTGGCTGAGAAACATAAACTGGTTGGACTTAAACAAGTTTAGCCAGTTTGTGAGACGCAAAATGTTAGAAAAAGAGAACCTGATTAAACTTGCGCGTATGCCAATGCCGTTTGGTAAGTATGCAGGGCGAGCGCTTATCGACTTACCAGAAGAGTATTTGCTGTGGTTTGATAAGAAGGGCTTCCCTGAAGGGGAGCTCGGGCGTTTGCTGCAACTTTGCTTAGCGTTGAAAATTGAAGGATTGGATAGCGTGGTTAAGCCACTAAAGCGTATGTGATCTAGTGGCTAACCGCGTTATTTTTTCATCAGTTTGGCGAGATCGGCAAAGGGGTTATAGGTCGCGCTTTGATGATCGTCTAATCTCGCAACAGGCTCAGCGCCAAATCGGTCGTGGTCTGAATATTTAGAGTGCTCATGATCGTGACAATAGAGGCATAAAAGCTCCCAGTTACTGCCATCTTCAGGGTTATTGGTGTGATCGTGATCTTTGTGGTGCACAGTTAATTCCCGTAAATTTGAATAAACAAATTCACGCGCGCAATTGCCACACACCCAAGGGTAAAGTTTAAGTGCTTTTTCTCGGTAACCGCTCTCTTTACGAGCATAATTGGCACTTGAACCATAAAAATCTGACGACATGTTAATTCCAACCATTGATTAAAAATACTTTTTCGATATTAAAAACCAAAAATCTGCGCTAATCAAAGTTTGTGTGATTTATTTTAATGCACACCCTCACACCTTAGCGT
>NZ_CAWNHY010000191.1:0-2692 GCF_963874335.1 Vibrio sp. V10_P2A27P122
TGTTTATCTGAATTTTCTCATGCCAAATTCTTCACTCTCAGAGCTTATTGATAAACTGGAAATATCCCTAAACGAATATTTGGAAAAGCAACCTGATCCCCGAGCTGTAAAGGCGTTAGGATCTGCAGTGTTTAAAAGAACTTTATTGAATGACTTAGGGTTACAGTTAGTTGGTTAGCAATACTTTTTAGTGAAAGCAGGCTATGTAGAAATAGCCTGCATCTGATTTTAAGTTAAAAGTTCCTTTTAACTATTTATAGTTATAACTTTTCCGATAAATTAGAAATGTTTTTATGATTTCGAATCGCAGCTATTCCATCCTCAACATGTGCTGCCCATGCTTGCTGGTATCCTTTAGGGTCTAGCTCTGGGTAGTACATCTTCAACACTAACTCTGTGATGTCACTGGTTTCACCAAGCCAAGTATACTTATCCAACACAAGTGAGCCGTCTAATTTCGCTTCTTGGCCGCTATAGCGAAAGTCACTTTCAATTGAGCGGAAAAAGGCAATGCGTGCAGAAACGTTGGGTGTAATACCTGTATAGCCTTTAAGTTTTTTTAACTGCTCTTCCGTTGTGCGCGTTAGATTCATGCGGTTAGGTAGCATTACACGGCCTCCTTATTTGCTTCTTTCCAGAAGTAGCCTTCTTTAATGGTTGAAGATTTAGTTCTACCGTCAAAACAGATTTCATAAGTACGGGCGATATCATCTTGGATAAGTCTCGTATAATTTTTATCTATCTCAGTATCTGTTGATAGAATAACGACTTGATGGCTGGCAAATGGGAAATAATTCTCAACCAGCTTGTCACGATGATGCGAGTCTAAACGGCCTAATGGTGTATCAATAATAATTGGCAGTTTACGACCCGATGTGCGGCCAAGCGCTTCCAATATGGAGATAGCGTAGATTTGCTTTTCTCCGGCCGACATGGCTTTACGATTGATTTTAATACCGCGATCATCGATAAGCTCAACGTCGAAAGTGACTGGATTGATCGTCGCACTTAATTGTAAGTCCTCTTTTCGCGCAAGCTTTTGGTAAGATTGAACAAACTCATTTTCAAGCTGTTTTACACGAGCTTTAGTCAACTGCTCACCAAACTTGCCGAGTAATAACATTGCGTTTTGTGCATTGCTAATACTTTGGTCTTTATTGGTTTGATCTTTGTGTTTATCGTGTAATTTTTGCATTTGACGTGCGTAATCTAACGCCAACCGTAACTCACTCTTTGCTGCTTCAAGTAAGTCTTTGTATTCAGCGATGAGCTTTGCTTTATCTTTATCTAATTGACGTACTTGGGCAAACCAGTCTTGAACCATCTCTTGTTCAGGAGCGCGTGCGATATTGGTCGAGATGTTATCAATCTCTTCTTCAACGAGTTGTAATCGGTTTCTTGCTTGATCAAAACGAGTAAAAGAGTCTTTCGCTAATGTAGCAATTTGATAATTAATGGTATTAGCTTGGCGATCAGAAATGTCTAACAGTAAATGCTGTTTTTGAATGTTCCCTATATGCTCAAGCAAGCTATCATTGATAGCCTCCATTGCCGCGGGTGCCGAGCTACTTAAATTAAACGCAAGCTTGGCTTTGAGCGTTTCAAGAAATGAATCAAGCTCTTTCCCAAAGTTTTGTTTTTGCTTTATCGCCTGTTCTTGTTCGATTTTTGTTAGAAGTAACTTCATTGCCTTCGGTGCGAGAGCAAAGGGGAGGCTAGATTCCATTTCCATACGGATTTGTTTTTCAAGCTCCACTTTTTCTTTGAGCAAGTCATCGACTTTGCTCTGCTCCGCCTGCCGAGTTTTCGCCCAAGCGCCCCCGTTTTGAGATAGCTTATTTTCTAAGTTCTGAATTTCTGCTGAGGTGTGTTCAATTTGAGTATAAATATCATTTTCGGCATGAAACCGTAGTTTTTCGGCGGCGCGCTCATGATGGATGCGTTTTTGATCCAATGCTTCCATTTCTTCTTGAATGGAATGACTGAGAGAGCTCGCACCTTGTTTTTTTAGGAAAATATTTAGATCGCTTTTTAGCTTTGCAATCACATCTAAGCCTAAAAGGCGGCGCACTGCCGTTTTAAGCACCGTACCGGATTCATCTTCTGCGAGTTCAGCAATTTTTTCGCCATCAAAGAAAAAGAGATCTGCAATACCTGTTGGGATCAATTCATTTAAGAAGCCTTGGCACTGGTCGTAGTCCAACTCTGTTAGCGCTACGTCATCTTTTTCAAGGTAAAGTTTATCTTTCTGTCCACGCTTCCAGCTACGAATAACCTTATAGGTACTTTCTTCACCATTTTGACTGTACTGGAATTCGAGCTCAATATAAGCGTTATCAGGCTGCTGACTAATGGTACCAGCCCCCTTGTGAATCAGCTCATTGAGTTCATTAATATAGTCGTTATTGGTCAACATTTGGTTAAATGATTGTCTACCAAATAACACTAAACGAACCGCACTCAGGATAGAGGTTTTTCCTGCGCCGTTAAGACCACCAAATAAAATGATGGGTTGTTTAGATCTATTCAAGCTTTCTGGTGTTGGACGTAAGTCGATTTCATGGACTCCGCGAAATACTCGGAAGTTGTTTAAAGTTAGTTTTGTAATCAACATGTTATTAGTTAAAACTCTTTTTGAAGCTGTTTATCGAGATCGGCAAGTTGCTGGTTATAGCGTTCAATTTCTTGATGA